>CAJKFZ010000103.1 GCA_905199285.1 uncultured Ruminococcus sp. | reverse complement strand
TCACGGACAATTTTATCGTATTTATCTCTCTCCGAAACTATCTTCTCTCGCCATTGTAACAGTTCTTCAATCACCAATTTATCTATTTGTTTTTCGTGACTTCTGTGGGGTGTGCAGTGCTGTTTTCCGTATCTGTTATAGCTGTTACAGGAGTATTCAATGTACTGAACGCTTTTCCAATATCGCTTTTTTGCTATCAGACTTGCCCCGCATTCGGCACATTTTATCATACCTGAATATCGATGAATAACCTTATCTTCGCTCGCCCTCGCTCCCGATTTCTGACGAGCTTCAAGCAATATTTGTGCCTGTTTCCATGTTTCTTTATCGATAATCGCAGGCAGGAAATCCTCGTGACGGTAACGTTCTTCCTCGATGATTACAGATTTTGTTTTGTAAATTTTGCTTGTCACTGTCTTGTGGTTCACAAGTGTTCCTGTGTAAATTTCGTTTTGAATAAGCCTTTTAACAGTGGTCTGTGCCCACAAAAATTTCTTGCACATTGCTGTACACTGAGCTCCGATTTTTCTGTGCGAGAAATATTCCGGAGACTTTATTCCTCTTTGATTCATAATTTTTGCTATCGCAACAAGCCCGTGACCGTTTATGTAAAGGCTAAATAATTCCCTTACAATTTCTGCGGCTTGCTCGTCAATTTTAAATTCATCTGTGTTTTTGTCTTTGTAATATCCCATCGGTAGTCGTACGACAAGTCCCGTTTTCTGCTTTTGCCTTATTCCACTGCGGACTTTCTTTGAAATATCTTTAGCATAGAAATCATTGAATATTTGTTTAAACCCAATAAGCAAGTCATCATTTTCATTAAACGAATCTATACCTTCTGTTACAGAAATCACCTTGACATTGTTCTGTCGGAGATGGTCAATGAACAATTCCGTCTGCGTTCTGTGACGACCTAATCTCGATAAGTCTTTGACCAGAACAACATCAATTTTTCCCTCGTCAACAGCAATTTCAAGCTTGCCTAAGCCTTTTCTGTTGAACGTCATTCCCGAAACATTGTCATCAAACGATTCCCCAACGATTTCATGTCCGTTTTGCTCCGCGTAGTCCACAAGAATTTGTCTTTGGTTTTGCAGGCTGTTCATTTCCTCATCTTCATCTCTGGATAGACGGTAGTATAACCATGCTCTCATTTTATCGACCTCCTTTGGCAGTCGCAGCACCTTGTGCAGCGCTACGACACACCATATCACATAGTTCCGTACAAATCCAGCGATTACGCCGTTTTCAAAGTAAATTCTACCTTATCAATAAAATCCGAGTCGGAGCATTTGGGCATACTATCCGAATTCAAATAGTCGTTTATCATGGACTCCATGAACGTATCAAATGCTTTGGTATCACCGTTGTAGATAACAGTGACAGAATTGATTTTTGGAATTTCTCTTTGTCTTGGCATTGTGTTATCGCCCTCCTCTTCGTTGTCTTGATTGTTAATTTTCGTGTAAACAAATCAGTTCAGTCCTTTCATATTTGAATTTAGCGGTTCGTATTCGTTACGCACCATCTAATCCACAGCATCCTCGTAATCAATAATGCCATTGATTTTACGAATCTCATTCACACATATTGCATGAAGCTTATCCAGCGTTTCATCATCAACATCATTGATCGCCGCAGTCATATGCGACAGCTTTCCAAGCTCGACTGCGACCTTAAACATCAGACGAGCCAGCCTCTGTTCCGTACCTTTTATCTGCGCCTTTACCGTTTCGGTTATCATAGGAGAGAGGTAATTCACTTCTTCCTGCTGACGAAGATAGCCAATGTAAAACTTCACGGCTTTTTCAATGAACTCTGTTTTCGAGGCGCAATTGTCCTCTTTATACTCCTGTTCGATCTTCTTAATTGTTTCCGGCTGAAAATATACAGCCATTTTTTCTTTTGCCATAAATCCACTCCTTTTCTTCTCACGACTCCTGAAAATACGCCGATTTTACGCACGTTGCTGCACTTGCGACCCCCTGATTTTCAGAAAAATCCGTATTTTGACTCCATGAGGCGACTGCCGAAAATATGCACAAAACCTTTTCAAAAGCCTCGTATTTACGGCACTTTTGCGGTCAGCTTTGCTGTCCGCTGTGAGCGTCTTGGCGGCTTTGACGCCATGACTTTAACTTGCTTTGAAATATTTTGATTTGCATTAACGGCGGACCTGCGAGGATAAACAGTCCTTGCGATATCAAATTGTCAACTACAAATTCAATCGGTTTCATCGGAGTGTTCATGATGTACTCGCTGCTGTAAATTTTTAATTCTTTCATTTTATCGGCCTCCTTCCGGTATGCAAAGCCGCTGATCTCGGTTCTGCAAACAAAAAACGCGCCGCAGAAAACTAAATCTGCGCCGCGTTTTTAACCCTCTGATATTATTATATGCGGAAATCCGGAAAATGAATAAAATCATGTAACATTTAATTTTCACTCAACACGACATTTTCTGTTGCATATTACGACAAAATATGATATACTTAATTTGGAAACTGTAAAAACGACAGCCTTGAGGTGTAATTATGTTTAACGATATTTGTTTTTATGTCAAAGGAAATATGATCGAGGTCAATGGTCGGGACTTTTTACTGGGCGAGCTTTCGGCATCATGTATGAATATACCTCCTGCCGAATTTGAAGAGATATATGATAAGTATAGATCGGCGGAATACATAATGAACCATGAAATCAATGCTGAAAAGGATATTGCCGTTGAATATATACCGCCAACGAAAGAGGATTGGCTCAAGCTGAACAGAATTATGATTGAAATAGATACGGCTTTGAAAAAGCATAAAATATTTCAGGTTCTTGATACTCAGAATGCTGCCGGATTTTTCGAACGATTTACTGATATAGACGATACAATGATCGATCACGAAACTTGGGAGCTTTATTACAAGACTGCAATTCTTTACAAACCTGTGATCGACGATATATTTAATTTCAATAAAACAATGTATTACTTTGTAAACGACTTTCTGTCACATCTAAAAAAGCTTGATTCCGAAAATTTTGCCGCCGCTTACTATGACTTTCTTACAAATCCTATGGCGTACAAGATGATCGCAAATCCTATTATGAACGAATATATGTCTTATACAAGCGCTGATTTTCTTGAAATGAGTATGATCCCCAAAGAGACAACCGAGGGCTGCGGAGAGTATGTAATTGCGGAATATTTTCATGTCCACAAGCTGCAATCGCTGTTAAAAGTCGATTTTCTAAAGGGTCTTATGGCAGGACATCATATACGCAAATGCGAGAACTGCGGACGATTTTTTCTTATGACCAAAGGCTACAAAACAAGATACTGCGATAAGCCTGCGCCTGAAAATCCGAGGTTTACCTGTAATCAGATGGCTTACCGGACTGTGCGCATAAAGGAAGAAAACACAGATAATCCGAAATATCAGTCATATCGACGTTGTCTTAACAGGGTTATGCGCAGCTATCAAAGAAAAGCGATAAATGTAGAACAAAAATCTGCTCTCTTACGCAAGGCAGAAGGGCTTTATCACACAGCAATGACCTCTCCCGAATTCAGCAATGAGGAATTTGAACGGCAGATGCAGTCAGAAAATCTGTACAAGTTATGCGGTTTTGACGCTCCAAAAAGAGGCAGACCAAAGGCGGTTAAGAATGACAAATGAGGAACTGATTCTAAAATATTATGACGGAGATACGCAAGCGTTATATGATCTGTACGAGCGGAATGTCGGGTTCATACAAAGCGTTGCCGCTGAGACTGCAAAGGACTACAAAAACTATCTGCGTTTCAGCGATACCTTTGACGACCTTGTTCAGGTTGGCTGTCTTACGTTCTTTGAAAAGCTTAGGGCAAAACAGTATGACGTCAGCAAGTGCAGTCTGCTGACATACCTCACTCCCCGACTTCGCTATGCAATGCAGGAGTTTATTGAACAATTCAGTTCTCCCATAGGACTTTCGCATTCCAATTTCTCGAACATTCAAAGATGCCGTAAGCTGCATAATGAAGGTATGTCCAATTCGGATATTGCCAAAGATCTCGGTATGGACAGGAAAACCGTACAAAGCTGTCTTTCATTTTCCTTTAAGACGGAAACGCTGATGATCCGGACTGAAACCGAGAATGGAATCGAGTACTTTGAAAATCCGAAACTTGGCGTTAACGATCTGCACCTCGATAACAAGGTTTACATTGAAGTCTGTATTGAGCTTTTCAAGGAATTGTTTGAAAACTTATCAGCAAGGGACAGAGAAATTCTCGGCAGAAAATATGGAGTATTCGGTTATGAAGAGACCTCCGTTAACGACATTGCGAACTATATGCTGATCACAAGAAACACTGTGAACAAGGCTGTTAATTCTGAAATGGAGACTCTTCGCAAGGAATATCATAACGGGAGTAAGTTGAAATGGTGGAGGTTGTGTCACCGAGCGGTTAAGGATGCCTTGGAAGGCAGGGCAACAGATGAGTCCATTGAAATATCTGATGAGTTTAAGGCGAAATTACAGGGGTTGGCGGAGTTTTTGACTTTGCGGTATGAAACTGATAAACATAAATAAATGGGGAGACATTATGCTTGCATTATACTTAACATTAATTGATGATGAAGACGATAAGAAATCATTTGAGGATTTATATAATCAAAATAAGTCAAAAGCTTATGCGATTGCGTTTAATATTTTGCAAAATAAAGCGTTAGCCGAAGAAGCTTGTTCGGAGGCTTTCTTTAGTCTCGCAAAAAGTTTTCAAAAAATTAAAAATTTAGAATCTCACAAATTGGACTATTATATTGTCATTACTGTTAGAAACGCATCTTTGAATTTGCTGAAAAAAGAAAAGGAACACATTAAAACTATGCAATTAAGTGAAGATATTCCCGAATTAACAGACGAATCGCTTTGCGATAGAAATTACGACAATATAGTTGATTGTATCAGGAGGCTTTCATATACCGATCAGGAAATCCTTTACTTGAGGATCACTCTTGGCATGGGTTACAGTGAAATTTCATCGGCGTTGCATATTTCCAATGCTGCAGCAAGGCAGCGTTTTCAGCACGCAAATGATAGCCTTGCAAAGCTACTTGAAAAGGAGGGCATTTATAATGGATAACTATTCGATATTATCAAAAGCTATAGACGACGCTTTCGAACCTCAGCTTGATGAATTTATTGATTCTGTAAATTTTGATGTTAATGCCGAATTCTCGGAAAAGTTTGAACGTAAAATGGATAAGCTTATACGGAGAAGAAATAAACCGTATTTTAATCTGATATGTACCGGAGGAAGACGAGCGGCTTGTATAGCGGCTGTCATAATAATTTTGTCGGCATCCTCGC
Source organism: uncultured Ruminococcus sp. (assembly GCA_905199285.1). Lineage (GTDB taxonomy): Bacteria > Bacillota > Clostridia > Oscillospirales > Ruminococcaceae > Ruminococcus. The sequence continues at coordinate 3,821 of CAJKFZ010000103.1, read as the reverse complement.
TGAGCGTTGAAGCGGTGCGTGAGGCGGTTCATGATTTCTTTATGAGTATCTTTGGAGATCACACTGCCGTTTCGGTAAACAGCGATACTGAAAAAGATTATCCGGCAACTATCGAAGAAGAATATGCGATCTCAAATCTGCCCGACGGTTTTGAATTATATGATTATAACCGGGACAGCGGAACTCTCTTTGCCGCTTATTTTAATGGAGATAAATATATCTTTTTCGAGCAATTCGTTCATGATAGTTACTCAGGTTATTTTGATAACGAACATTCTGAACTTGAACACTACACTGATGAATCAGAACAGGAATATCTTATTCAAAGTACCAACCATGATTTCTGTATTATGTGGAATAATGGGAGGTATATCTTACAAATAAAGAGCAATATAAACAAAGATGATGTGCTAGAATTGTGCAAGTCTACAAAATCGAAATGAATTTTGAAAAACAGCTCACAAAACCAAAAATTTTGTTGTCATTAAGAGTGTAAGAGGAAAAATTTCTCTTGCACTCATATTTTTTGTAGGAGGAGATATTATGAAAAAAATTGTACCTGTTTTTATGGCTTGCCTGATTTTCTGCTTGGTGGGAGGAACTACGGTGTCGGCTGCTGTTCCACCTGATAATGGAAGTGTTGTTTCTCCCTGTTATTTATATACGGATAGTGTCAATTGTAATTTGACTATTTCCGGCGGTGTAGCATCCTGTAAAAGCACAGTTTACGGAATATCGGGTACAATGACCAAAATCGTTGTAACTCAGACCTTGCAGGTAAAAGACGGAATGTCTTGGCGCAAGATAATCGACTGGAACGAAACTTTTAACAGCTGGTACTGTAGTTATCCTAACTCGTACTCACCAATTGGTAGCGGAACCTACCGCGTTACAACAGTTGCAAAGGTCTACAAGGGAACGTCCTACGAAACGATTACCGTTTACAGTACGGAGGTTTCATAATAATCTACATTTTATGCTTTATGCAGAGAGGTTCGGTGATTCCAATGGACTAAGGTATATGAATTTTTGGTTTGTCCGACATAGAACCAATATTGAACGATTACAATACGGACTGATAATATGCAGTATTCCGAATATATGGAGTTTATTCGGCGTATTGCGGAAACAGAGGAGGAAGTTATGAAACTTAAAAACAACTTCAAACGAATACTTTCCGGCGTAATGAGTGCAGCTATGGCGGCAACTCTTTTGCCGAGTTTGCCCGCAGTCGCAGAGGAGGCAGCAGAAAAGTATCCCTATACAATGTTTGCCGCTTCTGATACAGAAGGAGCTATCACCATTAATGCTAACAATTTCTGTGTGAATGGAAATATAGCGACAAACGGCACAATTGTTTCAAATGGGAATTTGAACGTTAATGGTACGAAAACTGAGAATGCTGACGAAGAAATGAGCTATATCTTTGATAAGATTGATTCAGCCTACTTTTCAGGCAATAATGTTGATGAATATTCGGAGGATTACACTCTTGAAGAAATAAACATAAACATCAATGATCCGCTGGAGGTTGAGGGTAATGCTACTCTTACAGGCAACATAAATATCAACACGGCGCTTAAAGCCTTTGAAGATGTTACCCTTAACGGCGAGGTAAAAAACACAAACAATTCTGTCATCTTTTCAAAGTATGGAGATATTGTAATTGACAGCCAGAACGTTAATCTTAATGGTCTGGTATATGCTCCTTTCGGCAACGTTGAGATAACGGCTCAGAATCTGAATCTCAACAATGTTGTCATTATTGCGGATACAATAACTTTCAACTGTCCAATCGTAAACGCTAACTATAGCGGGAGTATGGCTGAATTTACAGGAACTGCATCTGAACCGCTTAATATTCCTTATGAGGAATGGAAATATTTACCTGATTCAGATGAAGACATATTACCTGATTTAATTGAAATAGAAATAGGTACTGATCCACATAATTCCGACACAGATGGTGATGGGTTACCCGATGGATATGAGATATTAGTTACATACACAGACCCTGTAAAGCCTGATTCCGACAATAATGACATTAATGATGGTGATGAAGATTTTGACGAAGATAGTTTAACAAATCTTGAGGAATATATCCTTACAACCGATCCGTGGAATGAGGATTCAGATGGTGACGGACTTAAAGATGGAGAAGAAATCAATACTTATGGTACTGATCCATTAAAGAAGGATACCGATGACGATGATTTAGAGGACGGCGATGAGATCTATCTTGGAACTGATCCTACTAACCCCGATACAGACGAAAATGGTATTCTTGACGGGGATGAGAAATTTTATCAGACCTTTACGCATATAGTAGAGAATGAGGACTGTGCTGTTGAGGAAATTATTGTCTCAATGGAAGGCACAGGGAATCTTCAAAAAACTACTTCTGTAGAAAGTATGATGAATAAGGATATACTGTCTTCGGATTTAGTAGGTCTTGTTGGAGAACCATTTGAGATTAATTCTACATCACAATTTGATAAAGCCACAATTACCTTTAACGTTAATAAATCCAAGCTTGGAAACACATCATTTGACAATCTGCTGTTTTTATGGTATGATGAAGAAAATCAAACTTATGTAGAAATGGAAACTACACGTGATTCAGAAAACAGTACAGTAAGTATAGAAACTACACATTTCAGTGAATATATGCTTGTTGATCAGCAGGTTTGGTTTGACGCATGGGCATCTGATTTATATTCAGAAATAGATTCTCATGATCCAACAGGATTTGATACCATATTAGTTATAGATTGCTCCGGAAGTATGTATTCTAATGATCTACAAGCTAAAGGACGGAAAGCGGCTGCTGAAAAATTTATAGAATCTGCACGTTCAACCGATAGAATTGCCATTTTAGCTGAAGATTATCCTCCAAAATGGTTATGCGGCTTTACACCTTTAACAGATAAGACTACATTACTGAATACATTAAACAAAATTTATTCTTCAGGCGGAAATGATTTTAATTCTTCAATTTCAAAATCAGTTGAGTTATTTAAATCAGAATCAAAAACAGCACATAAAAATATTATTTTTATGTCGGATGGAGGCTGTAATGTTAGTGACGATATTTTAAAAAAGGCTAAAGATGCTGATATAACTATCTTTACTGTCGGATTCGGCACATCATCATGGGATAATGTTCTTAAACATATGGCTGAGTATACCGGCGGTGAGTTTTATAAGGCTATTACTGCTGATGAACTTGTTGATATTTACTAGAAGTTAGGTACAGATCAATTCCTTGATTTTGATGATTATGACAAAGATGGTCTTTATGATATTTTTGAACAATCTGGAATGCGAGTGCAGAATGGTCAAATAATCCATACTGATTACCAACAAAAAGATACGGATAAAGACGGACTTGAGGACGGTCAAGAAATTGAACCAAAATATGAAACGAAAGTAATACCACAGTCAATTACAGGAGCCAAGGAGATTGTTGGGATTCAATTTATTATGAACTCCAACCCTGAAACTGGTGACGATACAGATCTAGACGGATATGCAGATATAGAAGATCCTGATCCGTTAAATAAACCTGAAATCCTTGCCAATGTATATGATTTTCTTAATGATGAAATATACACTATCGAAGCATTAGATACTTTTTCAAAAAAGGATTATCTTGATATTCAAGGTGCTTCTGCAGATGCTGGAACATCGTTAATTATGTACGATTAAAACGGAAATGATAACCAAAAATTTAGGTTTGAATGGTGCGGAACTGGATATAAAATTCATAATCTTGTAAATGAAGATCTCGTTTTGACAATGTCATTAAGTTCAAATGGAAT
>CAJKFZ010000102.1 GCA_905199285.1 uncultured Ruminococcus sp. | reverse complement strand
GGCTCATAACCGGACGGTCTGGGGTTCGAGTCCCTAATGGCCCACCAGGTTTGTTGATCGCATTATGCAGCACTTTCAACAGTGCTGCATAATCGTAATTAGAAATGTATGAGCAGCGATATAGAGGCGAATGTAAGCCTAACAAATAAAATTGAATATATGCTGGAATAACTCAGTTGGTAGAGTACCTCACTCGTAATGAGGAAGCCGAGGGTTCAAGTCCCTTTTCCAGCTCCAAGGGGAAACCGCTTAAATAATATGTTTAAGCGGTTTTATTATAGATTTATAAAAAATAACGTCAGAAGCAAGTTATTGAGTTATACGATATTTCCAGGCAGAAAATACAATTGCTTGAAAGACTTATCAAACAAAAGTAAATATAATATGAGGTAAATAAAAATGACTACGAAAAATGATATTGAAAAGGTGCTTTGGAGTGCCTGTGACAGCTTCAGAAATAAAATAGACAGCTCCCGTTACAAGGACTATATTCTTGCGATGCTTTTTGTTAAGTATCTGAATGACGTTTATAACGAAAGAAAAGCCAAGTATATTGACGAATACAAAGGCGATGAAAGACGTGTGGAACGTGCTATGCGTAATGAGCGCTTTACTTTGACAGAAACATCGACTTTCGATTATCTGTACGATAACCGTGCAAATAATGAGATCGGTCAGAAGATAAACGTTGCACTTTCCGAGATCGAAAATAACAACAGTGAGAAGCTCCGCAACGTTTTCCGTGCTATTGATTTTAATTCAACTGTTGATTTTGGTGAAACCAAAGATAAAAACGCTATACTCCGCAATTTGCTGGAGGACTTTAACGGGCTTGATTTAAGTCCATCTCAGCTTGACAGTGCAGATATTATTGGTGATGCATACGAATATATGATTGCTAATTTTGCTTCGGACGCAGGCAAAAAAGGCGGGGAATTTTTCACCCCAAGCAATGTATCAAAGCTTGTGGCAGAACTGGTTGCTCCTAAAGAAAACGAACGTATCTATGATCCCACCTGCGGAAGTGGCGGCTTGTTGTTGAAAGCATATAACAAAGTCCCTTCACATAAGGTTGCTATCTACGGTCAGGAAGTCAACAATCAGACATGGGCGTTGTGTATCATGAATATGTTCCTGCACAATGTTGATGACGCTAAGATATGGCAGGGTGATACTCTTGCCAATCCTCAGAATATCAAGGACGACAAGCTTATGAAGTTTCAGTGCATCGTGGCAAATCCTCCGTTTTCGCTGGATAAATGGGACAGCGGTTTTCTTTCGGAACTCAATACTGAGGAAAAGAAAAAGGAGAAAATGTCCGCTTCACTTGATCCGTTCAACCGTTTCTCATGGGGAGTTCCTCCGGCTTCAAAGGGTGACTACGCTTTTGTTTTGCATATGCTCCACTGTCTTGACGAGGACGGAGGACGTATGGCAGTTGTACTCCCGCACGGCGTTCTTTTCAGAGGCGCAAGTGAGGGCAAAATCCGCAGGCAGATAATTGACCTCAACCTGCTGGACGCTGTAATCGGTCTGCCCGCAAATCTGTTTTACGGTACGGGAATCCCTGCTTGCGTACTAGTTTTCAAGAAAAATAGGGGCAGGAGCGATGTTCTGTTCATTGACGCAAGCGGCGAGGGCAACTACGAAAAGGGTAAAAATCAGAATCTGCTCCGTGACTGTGATATTTCCCGAATTGCTGAAACGTACAGGGCTCGTGAGACTGTTGAAAAATACAGCTATAAGGCTGAGAAATCGGAAATTGCAGAAAATGACTACAACCTCAATATTCCTCGGTATGTGGACACTTTTGAGGAGGAAGAACCTGTTGACCTCGACGCTGTTCAGGCTGATATAGCCGCTACTGAAAAGGAAATTGCCGAAGTGCAGGCGAAAATGGACGAGTATTTAAAGGAATTAGGAGTATAAATATGACTAAAAAACAACAAAACAAGTATACAAGAAATAAAGTAAAAAAAGACATCAAAAAAATAATTAAAAAAATACCAATTGAAAAAGATGATAGTCAAATTGAAAAGGTATTTCTGCGAAAAAGAGCCATAAAAGAGTATTATGACAAGCATCTTCATCAATTAACAGATAATACATTAGTTGAAATTTATACTAAAATTTACAATCCAAATATCTTGAGCGAATTAGCCATAGGTATTTTTTCAGGATTTGCTGCAAATGGTTTAGGAGAATTAATACAGACAATCATTCCCTATAATGGAGAAAGCACAAAAGAACTTGTATGTTATTTTATAGCTATGATTCTGTTTTTGGGTGTTATCTTTTTTGTGTTTTTTTTAATGTTACTCTGGTCATATAAAAAAATATTATCTTTACGTTCATATACTGATGAGGTTAATAACTATCATAGAGAAATTGTTTATCAATACATAAAGAAACGAGAAGAATGTTTTGAAAAGAGGTACAAAAATGAACCCAAACATCGCAAAAATAATCGAAAACATAAATAAAGGCATTATCCCCGAAGGTTACAAGAAAACCAAAGTAGGGATTGTACCTGTGGAGTGGGAAATGATTAAGTTAAATAATATTTCCAGACATATTACTGAAAAAAACAAAGATATGAAATACAATGAAACCTATACAAATTCAGCAACACAGGGCATTATAAAGCAGACCGATTACTTTGACAAACAAATTTCTAACGCTGACAACATCGACGGTTACTATATTGTTCGCCAAAATGATTATGTTTATAATCCAAGAATATCCGTTTCAGCACCTTGTGGACCAATAAGCAAATCTCATTTTTCAGAAACAGGTATCATGTCACCTCTGTACACTGTTTTCAGATTAAATGATGAATATGGAAATAATGATTATATTGAACATTATTTCAAGAGTTCATTTTGGTATAGATATATGTCGAGTGTTGCTAATTATGGTGTAAGGCATGATAGAATGAATATAACAAATGAAGATTTATTCAATATGCCTATCCCATTTCCACCCCTCCCCGAACAGCAAAAAATAGCCGAAATCCTCTCCACGCAGGACAAGCTGATAGAGCTGTATGAACGCAAAATCGAACAGCTGAAAACGCTGAAAAAAGGCTATCTGCAAAAGATGTTTCCGAAAAAGGGATGTAAATATCCTGAGCTGAGATTTAAAGGGTTTACTGATGATTGGGAACAGAGGAAGTTAAATTCTTTGACTTTAGTTATTACTAAAGGTACTACTCCATTGGATAAATCCAATAGTGGAACAGTAAATTTTATAAAGGTCGAAAACATTGACGATTCTTCTGGAGAAATATCAATTTCACAAAAAATATCCGCAGAGGAACACAAAGGATATTTGAAGCGTTCCCAGCTTAAAGAAAACGATATTTTATTTTCCATTGCTGGCACTTTAGGTCGTGTAACGTCGGTACATTCGAGTATTTTACCTGCAAATACTAATCAAGCATTAGCAATAATTCGTTTAAGAGAAGGTAATCTTAATTTTATAAAAACATTCTTAAAAAGCCAAGCGATTGCTAATTATATCAAGCGAAATCCTACGGTTGGTGCACAACCAAATTTGTCGCTTGAACAAGTAAGCAATCTTGAAATACAATTGCCAAATATTCAAGAGCAACAGTTTATAGGCGATTATTTTAAGTCAATCGATAACCTCATAACCCTTCATCAACATAAACTTGATAAAGAAAAACAAAAGAAAAAAGCGCTTATGCAATTATTACTTACAGGAAAGGTAAGGGTGAGTACATGAACAAAGACGCATACCTTGAAGATAACATAAGCAAGAAGCCAGCCATTGAATTATTGCAGAAAATGGGATATACTTACATCTCGCCCGAAGAATGCGAGGCTCAGCGAGACGGACTTTACAATGTTATACTGAAAGACATTCTCCGCAGTCAGCTGGAGCGCCTTAACAGGTATTCTTTCGGAGAAAATGAATATAAATTCTCTGCGGAAAACATTGAAAGAGCCGTTGATGAGATCGACGAACCTCTTGCGGATAATCTTGTTGTGTCCAGCGAAAAAATCTACAACGATATTATGCTTGGCAGAAGTTATCCCGAAACGCTCCCCGACGGCAGAACGATGAACTTCAATATGAAATACATAGAATGGGGAGACATAACTCAAAATGTTTTTCATGTAACAGAAGAATTTAAAGTACATAGCGCAGACCGTCAGCACGATACCCGACCTGATATCGTCCTTTTCGTCAATGGCATACCATTTGCCGTGATAGAGTGCAAAACTTCGACCGTCTCCGTAGAACAGGCTGTTGAACAGACTATCCGCAATCAGAAGCAGGATTACACTCCGCAGCTTTTCAAGTTCGCACAGATAGTCGCTGCCACCAATAAGAACAGCGTAAAATATGCCACAACAGGCACGGCTAAGACGTACTGGAACGTATGGCACGAAGAAGATACCGATTGGCATGACGCTTTGCTTTCAAAGTATATCACTGACCGCAGTATAACTGTGCAGGACAGGGACATTGTATCGCTTTTTGTTCCTCAGCGGCTTATGGATCTTACAAAGTATTTTATCGTATTTGACGCCAATATAAAGAAGATCTGCCGTCATCAGCAGTTTTTTGCTATCCGTAATATAATAAAAACGATCAATAACAATGATGAATACGGAAACCGTCAAAGCGGTGTTATATGGCATACTCAGGGCAGCGGAAAGTCTCTGACAATGGTCATGCTTGCAAAATATATTCTTATGGAGCTGACAAGCTGTCATCCGAAAGTTATCATTGTTACCGACAGAAAAGACCTTGATAATCAGATCGCCAAGACCTTTGCTCACACTCGGCTGTCACCTGCAAAAGCTACAAGCGGAAAACATCTTGTAGAGCTTATCCGGAGTGGTAAGGCTGATGTCGTGACAACTATCATAAACAAGTTCAATACAGCTGAAAATCAGAAGATAAAAATTAATGACAGGAATATCTTTGTTCTTGTAGATGAAAGTCACCGCAGTAACTATGGCTCTCTTGCTGCCAAAATGAGAACTGTTTTCCCTTGCGGCTGTTACATCGGATTTACAGGAACTCCGCTTATGAAAAAGGAAAAGTCCACCATCGGACGTTTCGGCGGAGGTGATTACATCCATAAATATACTATCAAGGACGCTGTTGACGATAAGGCGATCGTTCCGCTTATCTACGAAGGCAGATTTGTTGATCAGAAGGTCGATGAAGAAAATATTGATTTGTGGTTTGACAAAACGACACGCAGACTTAACGAACGTGAACGTGAGGATCTCAAACATAAATGGAGCAGCGTCAAACGACTTACCTCAACTGATGCAAGAATACGCAGGATCGCTCTTGATATTGAGGAGCATTTCACAGACAGTATAAAAAATACAGGCATGAAAGCTATGCTTGCAACTAATTTCAAACGTGACGCTGTCCGCTATCTTGAAGCGTTCGAGCAGCTTGGAACGCTCAATTGCGCAGTAGTAATTTCATCCCCTGATATGCGTGAAGGAGAAGACGATGTGCTGTCTGAAACCGATAACAAGGTCATAGCATTCTGGAACAAAATGATGAAACAATACGGTGATGCCGCTGCCTATGAAGAAACGATAAAGAATAAATTCTGTGACGGCGAGATAGATATACTTATCGTTTGCAGTAAGCTTCTTACAGGCTTTGACGCACCAGTATGTCAGGTTCTTTACATTGATAAAGAGCTGAAAGAACATGGGCTTTTACAAGCTATTGCACGTACAAACAGACTTTACGAAGGCAAAGATTATGGACTTATCGTAGACTATCGTGGACTTATTCAGAAACTCGATACTGCTATGAATATGTACAGCGGAGCAGGTCTTGAAAACTATGATGGAGCAGATTTATCCGGTGCAATAGTTGATGTTATGAGCGTAGTCAGTGAACTTCGTGAAGCATATTCACAGCTTTGCGATCTTTTCATCGGCGTCAGGAACAAAAGCGATACCAATGAATACGAGGACAGGCTTGAAGACGAGAAACTTCGTAAGGATTTTTACGACCGTCTTTGCAAATTCGGAAAGGCGCTCGCTATTGTTGTAAACTCTGAAAAAGCTTATGAAGCTGTTCCCGGTGATGAAATAAGCAGGTATAAGTCGGAGTTCATTATGTTCTCTAAGATCAGAAAGTCTGTGAAGCTTCGCTATGCAGACGCTATTGATAATAAGGAATATGAACCGATAATGCAGAATCTTCTTGACCAGAATCTTTCCGTCACAGGACTTAAAATAATTGCAGCGCCTGTTGATATTCTTGATTCCGAAGGACTTGAAAAACAGCTTAATGAACTTGGTTCTGCAAGAGCAAAGGCGGACGCTATACGTTCAAGAATGACCAAGAGTATATCTGAAAAATACGATGAAAACCCTGCTTATTATGATAATTTTTCAAAGAAGATCAAAGAGACGCTTGAGCTGTATAAAAAACAAGTAATAAGCGAGGCTGAATATCTTGCTAAAATGACAAAGATAATGGAAGAGTATCGAAGTGGAAAAAATGAACTTACGTATCCGGAAAGAATTAAAAATAATGTTCATGCACAGGCTTTCTATGGTGTGATTTCAGCTATACTTGATGAAATAATCCCATTCGCTGAGAACAGGGATACAGTTGCCGATCTGTCTGCTGATATAACGGACATTATCAGAGGATTTAGTAAAATAGACTGGACTTCCAATATTGACATTCACAAAAAAATTTCCCATGCCCTTGATAATTTGCTTTATGATTACAGCGACAATAACGGCTGGAATTTAAGTTTTGAAACAATTGATAAGATAATTGATAATGTAAAAACTATTGCGCTCAGGAGGTTCTGATGAAAGCGGTATTAACGGAAACAAGAAAAGTTCAGACCGTCTGCGGAGAAATAGTATATACCTTTGAGCTTAAAAACGTAAAGAATATAAATCTCAGAATAAAACATAACGGAGATATATGCGTTTCAGCTCCACGAAATGTACCTAAAGAAATTGTGGATACTTTTGTTATAAGCAAATGCAATTATATTCAGAATGCACTTAATAATTTTAATCGGAATGATGTTCAAAAATCGGAAATGCAGTATGTAAGCGGAGAAAATGTAACGTTTCTTGGCAAAAATATGCGTATCAACGTACTTAAAGACGCTTTGGAATATGTCAGCTGCGACGGAGTATACGTGTATCTCCATGTAAAGCGTCCCGACTATTACAATCGCAAAAAGAATTTGCTGAATGCATGGCTTAATGAGCAGTGCGAAACGATTTTTACAGAGATAATGAAAGAAGTACACAAGAAATTCATTCCGTATAATGTAGAATTCCCACAGCTAAAATTACGAAACATGACATCTCGCTGGGGAAGCTGTCAACCGTATAAAGGAGTGATAACGCTGAATAAGTGCCTGATAGAAGCTCCGAGAAACTGTATTGAATATGTTGTCTGCCATGAATTTTGTCACTTTATCCATCCCAATCATTCCAAACAGTTTTATTCATTATTACAGATAATGCTTCCCGACTGGAGGGAACGAAAAGAACTTCTGGAAAAAACAGCGATCATATAGAAAACACCGCACAAAGCTCGTGCGGTGTTTTCTTAGAGCCTGTTCAGTATCTTTTTATGTTCAGGTTTTCGAGCATAATTTTGTCGATTACAAGGAAAAAATTCGCAGAAATACTGACGTATGGCAAGGATTTTTGACGCAGTAAGCTGCAAAATTTTCCGAAAAGATGTGCGAAAAAAGATACTGAACAGGCTCTTATATTCAATCTTCAAAAAAGCTTTGTATTGGTTTATCAAGAATTTTTGCCAAACCCCAAAGCTCAATATCAGACACTGTTCTTGTCTGATCCTCAATTCTCGAAATCGAGCCACGGCAGATATATACCGCAATAGTTTCCAGCTTTACCGAGAGCTGCTGCTGGCTCATTTTTTGTTCGGTACGGAATCGCTTCACCTGCCTGCCGATCATATTCATTTTTTCACCGTCAATAATTCTCGCCATTTTTTCACGCTCCGAAGGTTATCTGAAATTTGCGTACGAATATTTCGTTACAGAACGAATACAAAAGCCTGTTTTGTCTTGACACAGGACAATTAATATGATATACTAAAATAACCGATTTAATGTCCTGTCATAGGACAAATCAAAATTTCATCTTCCGCTCACACGAAAGTGAGGTAATAACCATGTCAAATATTATCGAGATCAAAAATATCACAAAGGAATTTAAGGTACTTAAACGCCGTGAAGGATTGAAAGGCAGTCTGAAAGATCTGTTTTCGAGAGACTATAAAATCGTCCGTGCTGTGGACAATATCAGTATGAACATTCAGCAGGGCGAAATTGTTGGTTACTTGGGACCTAACGGCGCAGGAAAATCCACTACGATCAAAATGATGACGGGCATTCTTGAACCTACTTCGGGCGAAATTCTGGTAGGAGGCAATGTTCCGTATCATAACAGGACAAAGAACGCACAGAAAATCGGTGTTGTATTCGGACAGCGTTCACAGCTCTGGTGGGCACTTCCGCTGATCGAATCATTCAAGATTCTCAAGGATATCTATGGCGTCAGCAATGAAGATTACGACAATATGATCGCTCTTCAGAATGCGGCGGCAGCGACCTGTTTCTGGATTCAGAACTCATTTTATGTCCTTGACCTCGTAACAAGATTCAAGGATTATGCCAAATACCCGATTACAATTTTTAGTCCGGTATTTCGCTTTATATTTACATTTGTAATGCCGATCGCATTTATTGTCTACTATCCGAGTATTGTTATACTACGTCCTGATGAAATACCGCTTTTGTCGTGGCTGTCACCGCTGATTGGGGTGATATTCTTCTGGATAAGCTATAAATTCTGGATGCATGGTGCATTGAAATACAGCGGAACGGGATCGTAAAATATGCCATTTTCAAAGAGGTGCGTAACGAATCAAATTGTTAAGCGCCTCTTTGTTATATGAAAGCAACAAAGAAGTATTGTCCTATCTTTTTCCGATTGCACAAGCCCTGAATTTAGAATAAAAAAGACCACAGGATCCTGTGGCATACATAAAGAGTGATTGAGGTATTTCCATACAAAAACAAAACCCACAAATGCTTAAACATTTGTGGGAATGTTGAATGGTGACCCGTACGGGAATTGAAAATCCCCCAGCTTATTTTGTAACTTTTCTTAATTTGTGAAAAAGCACGTATTTACGCGATTTTAAAGGGTTTGTACCTATTG
>CAJKFZ010000101.1 GCA_905199285.1 uncultured Ruminococcus sp. | reverse complement strand
AGGATTCCGAATCGTTCGCAAGCGAACCGGCAGGCATTCTGCTGATGTTGATACAGGTTTGCTTTGATTGGGATTTTTTGCTCTCCTAGAAATACTAAGGCAAACTAAAGGTTAAAAATTGGAAGGTTATATTTGTAAACTTTTTTATTAACAATAGCTGAAAGTATAAAAAAGAGAATAGCTTTCGACACAGAAGATCGAATAGCTATGCTTTGACTTTAAAATCATTATATTGCATTTTACTAAAAATGCAATAGTATTTTTGTGTTTTGTTTATATACTATATCGCACGCAAATCAATTTTCAAAACTTGACAGGATATGATATAATAAAAATATGAAAAATAACGGAATAACTGAATACTTTGAAGAAGTAGAAACAGAGGAAGAATACAACGGATATTTTTGCAGGATACCGGAAGTGATTACAATAGCGATACTTGGAAGTATGTGTGGACTAAAAAATGTTAGTCAAATACACCAGTGGGCAGCAAATGACAGAGTAAGCGAGTTTTTAAAGGAGAAATTCGAAATCAATCATGTGCCATGCTATTATTGGATTTTGTGTATGCTGAAAATGATAAAAACAGAAACACTCAATCAATGCTTTGCAAATTGGGTGTATTCATTCATGCCTGAAAATGCAAAGGATCTGACTATATCTCTTGATGGAAAAACAATATGTTCTACAAACAGAATAGAAAAAATTGAAAGCCCACTTCATATCATAAGTGCACAGATTTCTGAGCTTGGACTGACACTGGCACAGCGGAGTACAGATGATAAAAGCAATGAAATTCCAGCAGTGCAGGAATTACTGAAAACGCTGAATATTGAAGGACATATGGTGGTTGCAGATGCCTTGAATTGTCAGAAAGAAACAGCAGAAATCATAATTGAAAAAGAGGCAGACTACCTTCTTTGCGTAAAAGATAATCATCCTAATCTGAAAAAAGATATAGAAGATTTTGTACAGGATGAAATGATTCAGAATACAATGGAATATATATTAAAAACGGAAAAGAATTACGGAAGAATTGAAACAAGAACAGCATATGTTAGTTCTGAAATCGAATGGCTTGAACAAAAGCAAGAATGGAAAACTCTTTGTTGTATCGGTGCTATTCATACTGAGTTTGAATCGCAAAAAGGAAAATCAAATGAGTGGCATTATTATATTTCAAGTCGTCCAATGTCACCACAACAGTTGCTTCATCACGCTCGTATGGAATGGGCTGTAGAATCAATGCACTGGCTTCTTGATGTGCATTTTGAAGAAGATTGGTGTTTGATAGAAGATAAAGCTCTTCAACAGCATCTAAATATGTTTCGTAAAGCTGCTATTAATCTTATTAAACTTTTTAAATCAAGAACTGAATCAAACAAGGCTATCTCTAAAATTATGTTAGATTGTTTAATTGATTTCTCCTCAATTTTAAGTGTGATTGGTCAAAATTGATTTGCGTGACTATATCGGAAAACAGATTGCATTTTTCAATCATTTATGCTATAATTAGGAGAGAAATAAGTAAAAGGCACTATATAAGACCAAATTTTATGGAATATTTCTTGACAGAGATACTATAGTTTAGTTGTAAATATATAAATTCCTATTTATGTTTATCTTGAGTTCCACTCAGCTGAAATTTCACGAATCAATTCTAATAATTGGTTTCGAGAAGCAGGATCGTTGCGCCAGCCTTGTTCGAGCGTTGTCAGATCATATAGTAAACGATAGGTAATGCTTAATTTCTTAAGGCTTTCCCAATTGTCAATAAGAATGCGGTAAAAATTAAACAGGTGACTGTTCTGAGGGGATTCTCTTAATTTTTTTATGATCATATGTCCCTTTTCTTCCTTCTGTGACTCCTTTTTCTTTTTCCTATTGTCGGTTTCAGCGGTCGTTAACATTGTTAAGTGTTCTAAAACAGATTCAATCTGTGAACAAGTGTGATACAGCTCTTTTTCATCACCACTTATCGGAATACTACAAATACAAACCTGTGACATAGCAAATCGAACAATTGGTAATAGGTTATCATGTCTTGCTTCCCAATTCACTCCATGCGAATTTAGATCAAAAAGTGCTGCCAATGTTCTTCCGACGCTGCCATTTTCAGAGTATAAGTGTTCTTCAATGAGCATTCTGGCATCGTGATTGTCAGGAAGAATGTGATCCAAAACAATCCCCTCGATTATTGCTGAAAAACTTCTGTTTTCCTTAATAGCATAATCGCCAATGATACCTTTTAATAATTCGGAACGTTCAAAGCTAATGGTGGTTTTCTCAGTTTTATTTCTTGGCATTGAATAAATCTCCTATTCTGATATTTAAAGAAGTCTGCTAAAATATGATATATCATTAAGACGTCTTTATGCTATAATCATACTATATCTCTTGCTTTTTGTCAATGATGCGAGTTTGAAAACTATATTTTAAATATATTTTTCATTAAAAGGTTAATTGTTATATTCGTTATGAATAAAATGCCTCCCCGGATGCAACACATATTATGACATGAATGAAAATTATCACAAAAAGAGAGTGACAATTATTTTGATTGTTATTTGTCCCTGCCCACACAATTGGACATAAATGAATACAGTATAATGAAGAAATTTGTGGAATCATTGCAATTTGTTAATTATAAAACAGATTCTTCAATGCCATTAAATGAAGATGGGCATTTCTGCGTGATGTGCCGGGTTTATCATTAACAGAAAATGATAAGGTCTACATATTGAATCCTGAACTAATTTCGGAATCATCCGATGAAAAACTGAACCGCCTGGATATCCATGTAGAAACGGCTGACTAATGAATCACTCGCCTAAATTCTGGGCAGAGGTCAGAAAAGTTCTGCCTGAAAGAGCATGGTGATGAAATTATGATGAGAATGGAAAGGTGAGAATATGAAAAAATTCCCAAGGATGTATGCAGAGAGTACATTAAAGAGAATGTATTCCAAACTTAATTTAGAAGAAAGTCAAATTGAACTTTTCCGGCAATATTTTGATGCTTTTTCAAATTTATATGGAATTATTACCATGAGAAAAGCATTTGAAATCATAAACAAGCAGAATCAGGGATGTATTTCCGAGGAGGATTTTCTTGCTTTTGCAGAAATCGCTCATCATGAGAATCACTATTACTATATTCTCAGTTTGGATGAACTGTATACTGATGAGCCGCCAAGTGAACCTATGGAGCGTGAACTGGTGGACGAGTCATTGTTTGTCTGTGGATTTGATGATTATTATAATATGTCAGAAGGTCATATGGAAAAAGAATACTATGTACCGCCGAAAGTTGAACTGCTGAAATATGCGGAAGAAAGCTACTACGAAAAGACTCTCCAGACGAATGCAATTCTGAACTTTTTTACGAAAGATATGCACATGAGCAGAGCTGATGCAGAGGAATTTCTTTATGAAGCAATTATGGAGCTTCGAATATGCGATGGTCAATTTGGACTTCCGTTTGAGGAATATGAAAGAATGGGACTTCTTTTTACTGAAAAGCAGGTGGAAAAATTTCTCCTTCTCTATCAGGGTTTGAACAATAATTTACGAACTGCTTACAATAGGGGACACACACCGAATGAACTGCACAGAGTAAAAATGCCCAAGGTGGTCTCCTTTGGACCAAACATCACATCAGCCTTGAAGAGCGGTGATATGGATATAAATGAACTTCGCAGAGGGCTGTCAGAAAGTAATATGCCGAATGAACTTAGGGTTCAGATGTTTTCTGAACTGATGAAAATTGATTCCGTAAAGTCAATCAGTAAAAACTCATTATGTCCATGCGGAAGCGGTAAGAAATATAAGCGGTGCTGTGGAAAGAATAAATGATGGAAGAAAAATTGAAGGAACTCACGCTTCTGATGCTGTATTTGCAGTAATGGAAAGAACGTATGGAAATACTTCCGAGAAGCTGGAAAGGCTATGATTTTGATATTTTGAATGAGTTGAGTGATGAAGGGCTGACTATAGATTCAAAGAGGGCAAAATCTGTACTTCTTATTGAAGATGGGATATCCCGTGCTAAGGAGATAGCTGAAAAGTATGGAATAAACGTAAAATAACAGGTAGAAACATATGACAAAAATTCGAGGAGTAGTAGAGAGAATTACATATCAGAATCCCGAAAATGGCTACAGTGTGCTGCGTGTGGCGGTAAAAGGTTATAATGAACTCATAACGGTCGTTGGAAATTTGGTTGATGCAAATGTTGGCTCAGTTCTTTTGATTGAGGGTGACTGGAAAGTCGATAAAAAATACGGCAGTCAGTTTATGGCACAGAAGTGGGAGGAAACTGTTCCTGCTACTGTATTCGGAATTGAAAAATATCTCGGCAGCGGACTAATAAAAGGCGTGGGTCCAAAGTTTGCAAAAAGAATTGTGAATCTGTTCGGTATGGATACCATTTCGGTTATTGAGGACACTCCGGAACGATTAAATGAAGTAGAGGGTATCGGTAAAAAACGTGTGGAAATGATTGTGAAAAGCTGGGAACAGCAAAAAGAAATCAAAAATATCATGCTTTTTCTGCAAGGTTACGATGTCAGCACGTCTTTTGCTGCAAAAATTTATAGAACGTATGGCAACGACAGTATCGAGATTGTGAAGTCAAATCCATATAAATTAGCAGATGATATATGGGGTATCGGATTCAAGACTGCGGACAGCATTGCGTCAAAACTTGGATTTGAGAAAAATTGCTTTACACGCTGCAGAAGCGGGATTTTATACACGTTGAATCAGCTGGGTGACGAAGGTCATGTTTATGCCGAAAAAGAGCAGCTTATTACCAAAAGTACGGAACTTCTCGACACGGAACGGGAAGCTGTAACCGATGCACTTGAAAAAATCCTGAATACTAATGATTTGATTCTTGATGAAGAAGCGATTTATCTGCCGCCGTTTTACATGGCGGAAACAGGTGTGGCACGCAGATTAAAGTTGCTGAATAATTCTCCGGCACGTATTGATACAAATCTGAAAGTGAATATTCCAAAATTGCAGGAGAAAATCGGCATTGAATATGATGAGATTCAGGCACGGGGAATACAGCAGGCAATGACCGCAAAAGTTATGATTCTGACAGGCGGACCGGGTACGGGGAAAACAACCACAACGCTTGGCATTATACGGGTTCTGCAAATTATGGGGCTGCGTATTCTGCTTGCAGCACCGACAGGTCGTGCCGCCAAACGCATGACGGAAACAACGGGCATGGAGGCAAAAACGATTCACAGGCTTCTTGAATTCAAACCTCCGGAAGGATATCAGAAAAACGAAAACAGTCTGCTTGATGGCGATGTACTGATCGTTGATGAATCCTCAATGATTGATATAATTCTCATGAACTCACTTTTAAAAGCGATCCCACCGCACATGAAGCTGATTCTTGTAGGCGATATTGACCAGCTTCCGTCCGTCGGTGCAGGAAACGTTCTGCGTGACATTATTGATTCGGAGCAGTTTCCAGTAATCAGGCTGACAAAAATTTTCCGACAGGCACAGTCAAGCAGAATTATTATGAATGCACACAGAATCAATGCAGGTGAATTTCCAAATCTGAGCAATGGCAGGAATACGGACTTTTTCTATATTGAAGCGGAAGAACCGGAGCTTGCGGCGAAAAAAATCGTGGAGCTTGTGAAGTACAGGCTGCCGAAATATTGTCATACTGCACCGTCTGATATTCAGGTACTTTCGCCCATGCAGAGAGGAGTTGTGGGCGCTGCAAATCTGAATATTTTATTGCAGGAGGCAATCAATCCGAGCGATAAATGTCTGTACCGTGCAGGACGTTCTTTCAGACAAAATGACAAAGTCATGTAGATTCGCAATAATTATGACAAGGAAGTTTTCAACGGCGATATTGGCATCATTTCATCAATTGATTTTGAAAACCGAAGGTTGACTGTTATATTTGATAATCGTGCAGTTGAATATGATGTGACTGAACTTGATGAACTGGTGCAGGCTTATGCGATTACGATTCACAAATCGCAGGGGTCGGAATATCCTGTAGTTGTTATGCCAGTGATGATGACGTATTTTGTGATGTTACAGAGGAATCTGATCTACACAGGTATTACGAGAGCAAAGAAAATGCTGGTGCTTGTCGGAACGAAAAAAGCTATATCGTATGCAGTGAAACATGTCACTGTCACAAAACGGAATACAAAATTGAAGGAGCGATTAAAGGAAATTTAAACTATGGGAGCGGATATATCGGTGAAAAAAATATTAGCTGTAATCTCAGCATGTATATTGGCATCCTTTGCATTTTCTGGGAGGCAAACATACGCAGCTGAAACAGATAAAAATGACAGACTGAACTATACTCAGCATAATCCTGTTGCAGGCGATGTCAACGCAGACGGTGAGTTTTCGATCTCGGATGTTGTGTTGATGCAGAAATGGCTGCTGGCTGTTCCGGATACGGAACTTGCAGATTGGAAAGCAGGGGACTTGTGTGAGGATGACAGACTTGATGTGTTTGATCTTTGCCTGATGAAACGAGCGTTGATTCAAACAATGGAGCATAATCCATTGGATTCGCTGATCGGCATGGATTATGAAGATGCTGTTCGAAATGCTTATATTTCAAAATCAGAGTATAATTATCAGATTGCAGGAAACCTGAAACGTGCAATCGAGGACAAAATGGGTCGTCCTCTGGATTATTCAATCGATCGGTTTTATCTCGTGAACAATGAAAATCTCGGCTTGAACAGCGATACGAAATACCTCTATAATTCAAGTACAATGGACGTTTACCTTATCAATGAAGAGACGAAAATGAATTGTGCGACATGGTACTGGAAAGGTTCAAAAGCTGCCTTATACGGACTTGATGACGATATGGAAAAGCAGAGCGAATTTTTAGACGCAATGGAATTCTACGGCATTACTGAAATCTACTATTCTATTGGTCCGAACAAGCTGGTAAACAATAAGGATATGGTAGAAGCCTTTGTCAAAAACGCCTATGCAAGGGATATGAAGGTGTATCTGCTGACTGGTGAAAAAACGTGGTTATATGAGGACAGTTATCAGACTGCGATTTATAATATGTTCGACAAGGTCGAGGAGTATAATAGTCTTGTCGATTACAATGCAAGATTAGCCGGAGTTTCTTATGACGTTGAGGTTTGGACAAACTCAGAGTTTAACTGGAAGAATCACGATGCGGCAAGATACCAGCAAGTGAAATTCATCGAAACTGCACAGAAATATGCAGAGTCTAAGAATTTGTCCGTAATCCATTGCCTGCCATTCTGGATCGTCCAATATGATTACACAGACGACGAGGGAGTCACACGGAACGTTTATGATTCTATTACGCAGATTGCGAATGATACGATACTGATGGTGTACCGTGATAGTGTAGGAGCAGTTGAGAGATTGGTGACGGAAGTGCAGAATCGTGCAGAACATTCTGTTTTCTACTACATAGAAAAGAATGACTGTAATCTGGAAATTGCAGTGCAGGCGGACGAAAACACCGAGGGTGATCATGTTACATTTTACGAGGAAGAAAAGGAACATCTGGGTACTGTGATTGCGGCGATCGCTACAATAAAATCCGACTTGGAAACGTATAAATACTGCACAACCTTTGCGATTCATCATGCAATCGCTTTGTATGAGTACTATTTATCCATGGAAGGATACTCTGAATATGAAAATATATATTGATGCAGACGGCTGTCCAGTCGTAAAAAATACTCTGAAAATTGCAAGAAAATTCAACATCCCATGTGTTATCATCTGCGACACTGCACATCGTATTGAACATGAAAATGCTGAAACAATTGTAGTTGACAAAGGTGCAGATAGTGTAGACTTTCGGCTTGTCAATTTGATTCAGCAAGGTGATATTGCAATTACGCAGGATTACGGTCTTGCGGCAATGTGCCTAAGTAAACAGGTAATCGTTCTCAATCAGGACGGAAAAGAATACACTAATGATAATATTTCGGGATTACTGGAATTTCGTGCAGTTTTAAGGAAAATCCGTCAGGGTGGCGGAAGATTGAAAGGGATGCCGAAACGGACAGCAGAACAGGATAGGATGTTTGAAGAAGCACTGAAAAAGAATATGTATTGTATAAAAACGGATTCAGTGAATTCTGTGAGGTAAATTTATTTAAAAATCACTTGAAAAAAGTAAGAAAGTATGCTATACTATAAATGAGCAGAAAGGGTGATTACAATGGCAACAGAACAGGAAAAGAACCGAAGAACGGCTGAACAGCTACGCCTGATAGATGATGACTTTTTAAGACTTTATTTCAATGATAATCCGGACGGCGTCCGCTTCATCCTCAGCGTCATTCTGCAAAGGAAAGATTTGAAAATACTCCGAAGTGAAACGCAGAGCGAGTACAGAAGTTTAGCGGGTCGCTCTATTACACTGGATATCTATGCAGAAGATCAGTTAGGCAAGAAATATAATATTGAGGTACAGCGGGCAGATGCAGGAGCGTCTCCCAAGAGAGCAAGATTTCACAGTAGTATGCTTGATACCAAACTGCTGAAGAAGAAAGATAAGTTTGACCTGCTTTCCGAGACATTTGTCATATTCATCACTGAAAATGATGTAATGGGCAGAGATTTGCCACTGTATCATTTTGACAGACGATGTGAGGAAACTGGAGGGTATTTAGGCGATGAAGCACATATTATATTTGTGAACGGTGCTTATGAAAATCCGAATGACAGCATCGGCAGGTTGATGCATGATTTTAAGTGCATTCATGCGGATGATATGTACAATCCCGAATTGATAGAGAGATTCCGACATTTTAAGGAAACCGAAGGAGGTATGAGCGAAATGTGTAAAGTGGTTGAAGAACGTGCGAAAGAGTATGCTGCTGAAGCGTTGGAGAAGGAAAAGATCGAAAATATCAAACGTATGCTTTCGTTAGGTAAACTTACTCATGAGGAAATTGCTAATTCTCTTAATGTACCTATTGAACTTGTAGAGAATGTAGCAAACGGCAAGGTTGCGTAATAGTTTATAAGATAAGTCGGCTTAGTGAAATTGAACTGAGCCGATTTTATACTAAGCTCTGATCAAACTAATGAAAATCTTCACCGCCATTCACTCGCTGTTTGTCGTCAAACGCCCTCGGAGGGTGATAGCCCGCCTTCGGGCATTTTCCTAAATCAGCGAATGTCTATCGGCGAATCTTTTAATTAAACTGATTAGAGATTAGTATTATTATAGTAAAACGAGCTTGTGGAATGAATAAGATTCCACAAGCTTATTTTTTTAT
>CAJKFZ010000100.1 GCA_905199285.1 uncultured Ruminococcus sp. | reverse complement strand
TCTGTCGGCAAGCCGACATCTCCCCACACTGTGGGGAGTCACCCTTTGGAAACCCATTATTAATTATTTCAAATCCCAAAAGGAATTTGTTATAATTAGGGCTTGCGCCCAGAGTACATATAGCTTTTGCCAAACAGTAAAGAGGACCAGAATCGCCATTATATAACTGAAAATAAAACTATGATATTCTGTATAAATGATAATCCAAGGAGATGATAGTATTGTTCAATAAATTTGCCGACAAGGCGAGAGATACGTTTTATCTGAATCCGCAGATTTATTTCGACTGCAACAACGAGCTTCTTATCGAAAATTGCAGCCGTATAGAGGAATATAACGAGGTTTTTATGCAGCTTGTATCGGGAAAGCTCTGTATACAGATATGGGGGAGCGATCTTCGGGCGTATGATTTCAAGGCGAACGGACTTATTGTAAGAGGAAAAATTTCCAAAGTTGAATTTATTGAAAGGAGCGGAAGAAAAAATGAAGAATCAGCTGAAAGGCAGACTGAGAATTGACGCATCCGGAAAAAATCTGTATAAATTTATAAATGCGCTGCATTCCAGCAGAATAAGCTGTTTCAGTCAATATGTCCGTAAAGATATTTTTTATGCGGAGGTTTACCATAGCGATCTTGCAAGACTTGAAGAAATTGCCGGGAAATTCGATATAGAGCTTAAATACGCTGAATATAACACTCTCGCTTCAAGAGTTCGGCGATATCGGAAAAGATTCGGTATACTTATCGGAGTGATTATCGTCCTTGTCGGTTCGCTTTATTTTTCAAATGTAGTCGTTACAATTGATATTCAGGGGAACTCGATCGTAAGCGACGAAGCAATTCTGGCTGCGCTTGCTGAACTTGATATAAAGCAGGGAACTCCGCTTCGGAAGATAAATTTTCATTACTGCGAAAATGAGCTGAGGGTAATGATAGACCAAATATCCTGGGCGGCGATACGTCATACGGGAAACAGAGTTGTGGTTGAGGTCACGGAAATCGTTGATAGACCGGAAATGGCTATGGAGCGTGTGCCGTGCAATATAGTTGCCTCGAAAGACGCAGAGATAACCTATACTTCGATTTACGACGGATTTCTTATGCACAAGGTAGGCGATTATGTTATGCAGGGAACTATGCTTGTAAGCGGAGTTACGACCGATGCTACCGGACATACAACGCTTCATCACGCTATGGGGAAGATACGTGGAGTTTACGAAGAAACGGTCACGTTCACCGGCGACTATAATACGCAGACCTTTGAACCGACCGGAGAAACCTCCAACGAACGCTATCTGCGACTTTTCAATCTAAAGATACCGATGTTTTTCGGCAAAAATAAATATAAAAATTCCGACAGCGAAACGTTTGAAAACCGTGTAAATCTTTTCGGAAAGGAGCTTCCCATAGGTTTTATAAAAGAGAAAATAACCGAGAAAAAGCTCTCTGAGGAAACTCTGACCGATGAAGAGTTATCAGAAAAGCTTATGGAGAAAATTTATCTTTATGAAAAAAATTTTCTCGGCGATGAAACGGAGATAATTGAACGAAAAATAACTAAGGAGAAAACCGAAACTTCTCTTACATATGTTGTGACTTATAAATTGGAGGGCGATATCTGCAATCAGCAGGAGGTTTTTCTTAAATAGAAAAGGCGGAGAAGCGTTCGTAACGATAAGAATGATAACTGATGAAAAAAGAGACTTCGGATTGAAGTCTCTCTTTTTTATTATTTTTTCTCTTGCTCATCATCGTTTTTCTTACAACGAAAAACTGCTAATAAATTTATGGCAGCAAGAATAGCACATACTACAGCCCATACAATTAAATCTTTAAATACAGAACCAGCAGTTGTAAAGCCGATTATAGCGGCAATTGCAAAAATAATTACGCCTGCAATCGAACCACCCTTTGCAGTATTCTTGCGGCTTGCTATCATAGTAATTCCGCCCGCAAGCATCAACAAAGCAACAAAAGCGCCGCCTGTGCCGCTTGATTCACCATTGTCCTTCAAAGCGTTTGCTGCACCTGCTGCACATGATTGGAACAAAACAAAGCAAGATATAACTATTGTAAGTATTCCTAAAACTAATTTTGTCGTTTTCATATTTTTCCTCCTTATTTTATTTCCCTTTATACCAAATTGGGATAAAATAATTATACCATAATGGTATAATTAAGTCAAGTATTTTTTAGAAAGTTATTTATATGAGACTAAAAGAATTGCGTAAAGCAAAAAGAATTACACAGCAAAGACTTGCGATGGATTTAAATCTTAATCAAAATTCAATAAGCCGTTATGAAAGCGGTGAACGAGAAGCTGATTACAAAACGCTTATAGCGTTGGCGGACTATTTTCATGTTTCAATAGATTATCTTCTTGAACGTACAGATAACCCAACATTTTATCGATAAAAATAAAACTGCGCCGTATTACAATACAGCGCAGTTTTTGTTATATCAGTCAATTGTTGGATTCACGATATTCCGACGGAGAAATTCCCTCGCTTAGTCTGAACTGGCGGACGAAATAATTGTAAGAGGAATATCCGCATTGCTTGGATATCTCGGTAACGGTAAGGTCGGTTTCGTCAAGAAGTTTTTTAGCCTTTTCGATGCGGAATTCGATCATTTCCTCGATAATGCTCTTGTTGAAAAAAGACTTGTATATTTTCTGGAGATAGCTTTTGCTGAGATAAAGACTATCGGCAATATCGCTTATATTCCAGGGATAGGCAGGATCTTTTTTTATTTTGCTGCGGAGCATACAAAGCTTTTCAAACTGAGGATTTGCGCTGCTTTCCGATACATTGTAAGACATTATCTTGTTTACAGTTGATTTATACATAGCCTCTCCGAGATCTATATTTTCATTTGTGTTGAAAGTGAAAAGACCGATGGAGAAATCGACATTGAAATTTTCTCCCTCGCTGAATCGGCTCTCTTTAACTTTGGAATGAAGCTCGCTGTAAATCTCGTTCACACGATTTTTCAGTCTGGTTATAATACAAAGAGTCTGAGCATTCCACATTCCGCAGATCTCATTTTCTCTGGTGCATTCTTTAAGGGCGGAAGCGAAAGCAGCTGTGATACGGCTGCAATTTTCCTCACCGCTTCTGTAGTAGATTCTTTTTATGCCGACAAGTTCAATAGTTATACAGTCGAGAGTGCAGGTTTTCTCTTCTGCGGCAAGATGTTCAGAGAATTCTTTTTCAACTCCGCTGCGGCTGAAAAGACCTGTTATGCTGTCGTAGAGAAGCGCTTTATTAGTGTTTAAAACAGCGTGGGACATGGCTGATTTTATGCGAACCTGTTCAAGAGCGACGTTGACATAATTTACCCACTGATAGTAAAGACTTCTGAATGCCATTGGATTTTTTCCAAAAGAAATGGCGATATATCCGAAGAAATTGTCATTATAATGAAGAGGCGAGATATAAAATGCCGAGGGATAGTTTCTTTCGGCGCTGAAATCAGGGAGAATATCGGAGGAGCTGAAATATTCGCTGCTGCCGGGTTCTCTTTTAACTGCTGACTTTGAAAGAACAATTTTAACTTCGTCTCCGCAACGGAAGCCAAGCTTATCGGAATATTGCCCATGTGAAGACTCAATATAATTTTTTGTAATACATATTCTGAGATGCGACATTTTATAAAGAAGATGCGTGTAATTATCGAGTCTGTCGGCAAAAATATCCGTGTTATCAGCATTTGTGATATCAAAGAGCATATCGTCGTAAAGCATACCCTGTTCAAATCTGCTGTTGATACTTTTTTCCCTTTGAAAACTGCGGCGCATTTTATGATTCTCTTTGCATCCGCAGCTTTCTCCGATGCGAAGGGTTCCTTTCTCGTTTGGGATTTTACGGCAGATCTTTCCGGTAATGATCCTGTAAAGTCGTCTGAAAGCCTCTGCGCCGAGCTGAAAATTAGGTCTTGCATAGCTTGTTATAGACGGAGAGGAACTATAGCCGTCGTCGGAAGCGTCGTAGCCTGTTACGGCGATATCTTCGGGGATTTTTATGCCGTGAGCCATAAGCGATCTGGTAAGCTGGATAGCCGAAACATCGTTTCCGCATACTACCGCTTCGGGACGTTCAAGTTCGCCGTTTATAATTTTTTCAGCAAGCTTTTTGGCTGATTCCGTCCAGAAATCTCCGTACTGATAATAACTTTTATCATAATAAAGACCGTGCTTTTTCATTGAGTTAAAATAGCCTTTAAGACGTTCTTCCGAAACATAAATGTTTTTCGGACCGGTAAGACAATATATCTTTTTCAGACCATGAACATCAATAAGGTGATCGGTGATATCCTCGAAAGCGTCGCAGTCATCAGCAGAGGTTGTTTCGAAATTCTTATGATCGCTTGAATCAAGGAGCATGACGGGCTTATCTGAGAGCACAAGAAGTTCGTCTATATATTTATGTATCTTTTCGCCGTAAAAGGTATTGCGGTCGTAAAGAAAACCGTCGAATTTTTCCGAAAGTATGAGATCGCATATAGATTTTTCGGTATCTTTATGAGCTGAATCTATGTAGAAGTTGCTTAATGGAGAAATAACGGCGATATCACAGTTGCTTTTGAAAGCCTGAGAGATAATTCCACGCATGATCTCGCTTTGAAAATCAACATGACATTCGGTAATAATAACTCCGATAAGAATTCTTTGCTTCATTTTTTACAGCTCCTTTCATTGATGTTTATTATTCTATCATATTTTAAGTTCAATTGCAAGACTATTATACATATTTTTATGCTCCTCACAAAAAAATCTTATGAAAATGATAGAATATTTCATTGTAAAGAAGTGAAAATTGTGTATAATATTAATATAGATAAATTATGAATCGGTTAGAAGAAACTCTGATTAGAAAAAAAGTTCTTATTTTAGTGCTTTGAATGCTCTCAGGGGAGGATTACTTTTATGAGAAGAAAAATCAAAAGGCTTGCTGCCGCAGTTTCGGCGCTGGCTATCGTAAGCGGAACAGTTTCGATTCCCTCGACAAGACAACCGTTGAAAGCTAATGCCGCAGCAGCCGGAAGCACGAATGTGCTGGAATATCTGAACAGAGGAATTTCTGCGGTAAATACAGGCTCGGGAATGCTTGTTAACTGGAGATTTCTTGCAAACGACGATGATAACGCCGTTTTCAGACTTTACCGTGACGGAACACTTATTTACACAAGCGAGAAAAATGATGCGACTTGTTATCTCGATAAAGACGGAAAATCAAGCTCGAAATATCGTGTTGATACCGTTGTAGGAAGCAAAGTCGTTTCTTCGGAAGATTGCTCGCTTATTTCAAATAACGCTTATTTCGACGTTCCGCTTTCTCCGCCGACAGCTTCGGGATGTACATACAGTCCTAACGATATGTCGGTAGGCGACGTTGACGGCGACGGACAGTATGAGCTTTTCATTAAATGGGATCCTTCCAACTCTAAGGATAATTCCCAGAAGGGCAAAACCGATAGAGTTTACATTGATTGCGTAAGGCTTGACGGAACAAGGCTCTGGAGAATAGATTTAGGCTACAATATCCGTGCCGGAGCTCATTATACGCAGTTCTTCGTTGCAGACTTCGATTTGGATGGAAAAGCTGAAATGACCTGCAAGACCGCAGACGGAACTAAAGACGGCAAGGGAAACGTAATCGGCGACGGTTCTAAAACCTATCGTGACGGAAACGGATTTATTTACAGCGGTCCTGAATATTACACTCTCTTCGACGGCGCTACAGGCGAGGCACTCGATACTATCGATTACGAGCCTGGAAGAGGCGATCCGACAAAATGGGGAAAGAGCAGCGACAAGACAAACCGTGTTGACAGATTCTGGGGAACTGTTGCTTATCTTGACGGCGTTCATCCCTGCGTTGTAACAGGCCGAGGATATTATGGACGTATGACAGCGACTGCATACAAGGTTGAAAATAAGAAGCTTGTAAAAATGTGGTTGTTTGACACAGGAACAGGCAGCTCTACATTAGGCTATGGCGACGGAAATCATAACAGTATGCCGGCTGATGTTGACGGAGACGGAAAACAGGAAATCATCACAGGTTCAACCTGTATCGATGACGATGGAAAATTGCTCTGGGGACTCAATAAAGGTCACGGTGACGCTATGCACGTAGGTGATCTTGACCCGACAAATCCCGGACTTGAAGCATGGATATGTCACGAGGATAAGCCGTACGGCGTTTCTTTGGTAGACTGCGATACAGGAAAGATAATTTTTCATAACGACGGTTCAGGCGATACCGGAAGATGTGCCGCAGATAATATCTGGGCGAAAAATCCCGGAGCAGAGCTTTGGGGCAACGGCAATGAAGTCAAAGACGTTAAGGGAAATACTCTCTCCTGCCGCAGACCGGCTATCAATTTCTTCAGTTACTGGGACGGCGATCTTGAACGTGAAATTCTTGACGGATATACTGATTCTCCCGCAACTATCACAAAGATGAAAGATGACGGAACTCTTACAACGCTCCTTTCGACCGACGGATTCTACACCTGCAACACAACTAAGGGAACACCTTGTCTTTCGGCTGATATTTTCGGAGACTGGCGTGAAGAGCTTATTGTAAGAGCTGCCGACAGTAAATCCGTGCGAATTTACTGTACTCCCTATGATACTGATTATCGTATTACAACTCTCATGCACGACGCTCATTACCGTATGCAGGTTTCGGCTCAGAACACTGCATATAATCAGCCCCCGCATACAAGCTTTTTCCTCGGAACTGGCTATGATCTTCCTGCAAGACCGCAGGGTACTGTAAACGGAACTCTTCCGGTGATAAAGGGTAAAACAGGAGCTGTTATTGATACGGCTCATAAATACAAGATCAAAAATGCAAACAGCGGACTTTATCTTGAAGTTGCTGATGCAAAGGCTGAAAACGGCGCAAACGTTCAGCAGGGAAGTTCTCAGCAAGGCTGGATTTTTGAGGATGCCGGAGACGGATATTACAGGCTTTATTCCGAAATAGGCGACGGAAAAACATTCCTTCTCGATCTTGATTACGGCAAGCAGGATAACGGCACAAATATTGGAATATGGGGAGATACAGCAAGCGACGCTCAGCTCTTCAAATTTGTTGACAACGGTGACGGAACTTATGCTATATGTACAAAAGCGACCAATGATGAAAGCGGTTTAGGCGTAATATCCGCTTCAAAAGAGGTCGGCGCAAATGTAATTCAGTGGGCTTGCAACGACAGTGCAGATCAGAAATGGATTCTTGAGATCAAGGCAGATCCAATAAACGGCAGACTCTTTAAGGAACTTCTTGTTCAGGATACAGCAAACTATCTTGACTGGAAAATAGCAGAATCAGTCTCAGTAGGCGGAGCAGTATTCGGCGATCGTGAATTTACATACGTTTCGCTTCCGGATGAAATAAACGGAGTAGAAGCAGTTCTTACAGCATGCGATTCAAAGGCATTTTCGGGCGAGCTTGCTTCCTTTAAGGCGGGTGCGGATATGACTGCTTATGTTCTTCTCGATAAGCGTGTTGAAGAAAACGGAACAGTTCCCGCATGGCTCGGAAGCTGGATGCGAACAGACATGACTGCTCAGAGCAGCAACGATGTTACATTTATTGTATACAAAAAGAGCTGTGCCAATGGCGAAAATGTTCTTCTTGGAACAAACGGAATGAGCGGAAACGTTATTAACTACACTGTTTTTGCAAAGAAAAATGCAGAAAGCGGCAGACTTGTGAAGTCTCTCGACGTTAAGGACAACGAAAACGCTTCGGATTGGTCGATATCCGCAGGAATTAATACAGGCGAAACTGTATTCGGCGACCGTGATGTAACATACAGTTCTCTTCCTGAATCCCTTAAGGATGCAGAATACATAAGAACAGCCTGCGATTCAAAGAACAGTGAAGCGAGTCTTGCTCAGTTCACCGCCGGAGCAGATATAAAGGTTTATGTTGCTCTCGATAAGCGTGTTGAAGAAGCAGGTTCAGTTCCGGAGTGGCTCAGCGGATACGAAAAAACCGGAGAAACAGCAGTAAACTCTAACAACGTTGAATTTGATTTATATGCGAAGTCCTTTAAAGAGGGCGAAACCGTTGAATTAGGCAGCAACGGTATGAAAGACAGCGTTGTAAACTACACTGTTTTCGTAACAGAGGATAAAACTCAACCGACGACCGATCCGATTGATGAAATACTCTACGGCGATTCAAACTGCGATGGCAAAGTGGATATGTCGGATGCAGTTCTTATCATGCAGTCGCTCTCTAATCCTGATACATACGGTCTTAACGGTTCGCATGAGAGCGCTATTACCAGTCAGGGACTGAAAAATGCGGATTGCTATAATACAGGCGACGGAATTACAAATAATGACGCTCTTGCCATTCAGAAATTTAAGCTGGAACTTATAGATTCGCTTCCGGAAGCGTAAGCCAAAAAATCAGATTTACAGGATAATTAATGATATACCCTCCTCTCAAACACCCCTTTCCGTTTTTTCGGGAGGGGTGTTTTATTCATATCAGGACAAAATATTGCAATAATTATGAAAATGTGGTATAATATGAATTAACTTTATAATGGAGGTTTTTTTATGAATTATAAAAAAATAACAGCTTTTGCCGCAGCTTTTTGTCTTATGGGAGTTCCTGTTGCGGCTAATTTACCGCTGTCAGAAAATACAGTCTTTGCTGTTGAAAGTTCGGACATTGCGGATACAATAAATTTTACGGCTATAGGTCAGAGCGTGACTGCTCAAATCAAAAGCGGAAGTGAAAGTCCGAAATGGTACAGCGATAATGAGAACGTTGCGAAAGTTGATTCGAGCGGAACTGTTATAGCCGTTGGCGAGGGAACTACTTTTATTTACGCAGTTTTCTCGACGAACGTTCTTAAATTTCAGGTCAACGTGACTGATGAAAAAAAGGACGATGATTCTGATCCTGTTATAAAAGATCTTGGAACGATAAACCTTGATAATGCTCATAACGGAGCACAGGCAAAGCTGGAGAATGCTCCGGAGGGAAAAGCGGAGTGGACAACCTCCGATCCGGAAGTTGCAGTTGTTGACAGCGAAGGAAATATTTCTGCAACAGGCAAAGGCGAATGCACCATAACCGCTGTTATAGGAAAAAATATTTATACTATAAAAATAATCTCATCCTACGATCCTGAAATCGCTGGAATACAGGAAATAAATATAGGCGAATGTTATCTCACTGCTGAAAATCCGTCTGTAAAAATAAAAATAGCGATTCCTGAGGGAAAAGCTGTAAAATGGTACAGTACTGATGAAAAGATAGCTTCTGTTTCTGCGGACGGAACTGTAA
>CAJKFZ010000099.1 GCA_905199285.1 uncultured Ruminococcus sp. | reverse complement strand
AATGCAAGGTTGAAATGATTGATTCTGTCATTGAAAAGACAGTGAACAAACTTAAAAATCTTCCTGCCAACGAATATTTCAAACTTCTTGAAAAGCTTATAATCAAGCATCTGAGAAGCGGAGAGGGAGTTCTGTATCTTTGCAAAAATGATTTAAATCGTGTTCCTGATGACTTTGTGAAAAAAATAAGTATCCATGCAGAAAAAAATGGCAGTTCAATAAAATTGTCCGATGTTCCGGCAGATATAAGCGACGGATTTGTTCTGCAATATGGTCTTGTTTCTGAAAATTGCAGTTTTCGTGCGATAATTGAGTCGGAAAAAGACAGCGTAAGGGATACGGCAGCAAAAATATTATTCGGGTAGGTGATGAATATGAGCAGCACAAAATATGCAAGCGCCGTTGCGGCTGTTAAAGCAATGGAGAACAGTCTCATCACGCAAAGCGAATTTGAACAGCTTATCAATGCGAAATCAGCGGCTGAAATGGAGGCAATTCTTTCGTCCGGAGCTTCGGAAAGAAACTCTCTTAACGATGTCTGGGAAATGCTTCAAAGTTTTGCGCCTGACAGCGAGGAACTGAAAATATTGCTTTACCGAAATGATTTTCATAATCTTAAAGCTGCTTTAAAGGCAATGCTTTCAAATCGTGAGCCTGAGCAATATTACATCACACCTACTAATCTTGAGCTTGATGAACTTAAATTCATTCTCATTTCAAAGGAATACGATTATCTTCCGGAGTATATGAGGGAAACGGCTGAGCAGGCATACGAGCTTATTACAAGAACGCTCGATGGACAGCTTTCGGATTCACTTATTGATTCGGCAGCTTTATCGGCAATGCAGAAAGCTTCGTATGAATCTGGCGATGAATTTATACAGAAGTACTCGCAGCTTATAACGGTTTGCGCAGATATAAAAACCGCATATCGATGCAGTGTAATGAATAAGTCGTATTCTTTCATAGAAACAGCAATCTGCGGAAGCGAAGAACTTGATAAGGAAGCCCTTGCGAGAGCATCTCAGAGAGGAACGGAAAGTTTATTCAGTTTTCTTGAAACTACACCATATAACGAAGCTGCTGAAATTTTAAAATCTTCTCCGGCACAGTTTGAAAAATGGTGCGATGATATGATAACTGACCACGCTGAAAGCGCAAGAATGAAATCTTTTGGAACAGAACCTCTTGCGGCATATTTCATAGCGAAGGAGACTGAAATAAAAAATCTCCGAATACTCAAGGTCTGCAAGGAATGTAAGACAAATAAAGAAACTATCATGGAAAGGATGAGAAAGCTATATGTATAAAGCAGCGGTTATTGGCGACAGCGCAAGCGTTTCAGGATTTGCCGCATTGGGGCTTTCTGTTTTCCGTGAAACAGATGCAGATAAAATAAAAAAGCTTATCACAAAGCTTGCGGCAGGAAATTTTGCTGTAATTTACATCACTGAACCTGCGGCAGAGCTTGTTAAAGACACTATAAACAAATACAGAAACAGTCGTCTTCCTTCAATAGTTCTTATTCCGGCAATTGAGGAGAACACAGGATATGGCATGAAATCTCTTCACGAAGCCGTTGAAAAGGCTGTTGGATCTGACATATTAAATTAGAAAAGAGGCGGATAAACTATAATGAGCAGTACTGGAACAGTTGTAAAAATTTCAGGACCTCTTGTTGTTGCAGAGGGTATGAGAGATGCTAATATGTTTGATATGGTTCGTGTAAGCAATAAGCGTCTTATCGGAGAAATTATCGAGATGCACGGTGACCGTGCTTCTATACAGGTTTATGAAGAAACATCCGGTCTTAAAACAGGCGAGCCTGTTGAATCTACTGGAGAACCAATGAGCGTAGAGCTTGGCCCCGGACTTATCGGAAGTATCTATGACGGAATTCAGCGTCCGCTGGACGATATAAGAAAGCTTTGCGGAAACAATCTTCAAAGGGGAGTGGAAGTTGCTTCTTTAAAAAGGGAACGGCTCTGGAAATTCACTCCGTCCGTCAAAGCAGGGGATAAGGTAATAGGCGGAGATATAATCGGAACAGTTCCCGAAACGGACATTGTTCTTCACAAGATCATGGTTCCAAATAATATTGAGGGAACAGTGAAGAAAATATCCGAGGGAGAATTTCACGCCGATGATATTGTTTGCATTATAGAAACTGAAAATGGTGAGAAAGAGCTTTCACTGATTCAGAAATGGCCTGTAAGACGTGGAAGACCATACAAGAAAAAGCTTTCTCCAGATATGCCGCTGATTACTGGACAGCGAGTTGTCGATTGCCTTTTCCCTATCGCTAAGGGAGGAGTTGCCGCAATTCCCGGACCATTCGGAAGCGGAAAAACTGTAACTCAGCATCAGCTCGCTAAATGGGCAGAGGCAGATATAATCGTATATATCGGATGTGGTGAGCGTGGAAACGAAATGACCGATGTTCTTAATGAGTTTCCGGAATTAATCGATCCGAATACGGGAAAATCTCTTATGGAACGTACAGTTCTTATCGCAAATACGTCTGATATGCCTGTTGCAGCGAGAGAAGCGTCGGTTTATACAGGAATCACAATTGCCGAATATTACCGTGATATGGGATATTCTGTAGCTCTTATGGCTGACTCGACTTCACGTTGGGCAGAAGCGCTTCGTGAAATGTCCGGCAGACTTGAAGAAATGCCGGGTGACGAAGGTTATCCGGCTTACCTTGGAAGCCGTCTCGCTCAGTTCTACGAACGTGCAGGAAGAGTTATTTCTAAGGGAGCTGACGGCAGAGAGGGAGCGCTTTCGGTTATCGGAGCAGTATCCCCTCCGGGCGGAGATATTTCAGAACCGGTTTCGCAGGCAACTTTAAGAATAGTAAAGGTTTTCTGGGGACTTGATGCCAATCTTGCGTACCAGCGTCATTTTCCGGCTATAAACTGGCTTACAAGCTATTCGCTTTATGCTGATTCGCTTGCTGATTGGTATAACAACAATGTTTCAGCCGACTGGATGAAGAACAGAGCGAGGTTCATGAGCATTCTTCATGAAGAATCAGAGCTTAAAGAAATCGTCAAGCTGATCGGTATGGACGCTCTTTCTGCGAGCGATCGCCTTAAAATGGAAACGGCACGTTCGATACGTGAGGATTTTCTTCATCAGCTTGCTTTTCATGAGGTTGATACCTATACCAGCCTGAAAAAGCAGTTTTATATGATGAAGCTGATTCTTAATTTTAACGATGAAGCCGAGGAAGCTGTAAAAAAAGGTGCAGATATAGAAGCGGTTTCTGTTCTGCCGGTTCGTGAGAAAATAGGACGATTCAAATATATAGAAGAGGAAAAGACAGATGAGGAATTCAGTAAAATATCTGTTGAAATTTCATCACAGCTTAATGAGCTACTGAGAAAGGAGGAAGAAAACTAATGCCAAGAGAATACAGAACCATTGAAGAAGCTGCCGGACCTTTGCTTCTCGTTAAAGACGTGGAGAACATTTCGTTCGGAGAGCTTGCTGAGATAAGGCTTACAAACGGAGAAAAAAGAAGATGCCGTGTTCTTGAGATAGACGGATCTAACGCACTTGTTCAGCTTTTTGAAAATGCAGCGGGAATCAATCTTAAAGACAGCAGTGTTGTATTTTCAGGTCATCAGATGGAACTGGGCGTTTCGGAAGATATGCTCGGACGTGTTTTTGACGGTATGGGACACCCTATCGACGACGGACCGGAGATCATTCCGGAAATGCGAATGGACGTAAACGGACTGCCAATGAATCCTGTTGCAAGAAAATATCCTCAGGAATTTATTCAGACCGGAGTTTCGGCTATAGATGGACTTAATACGCTTGTAAGAGGACAAAAGCTTCCGATTTTTTCGGCAAGCGGACTTCCTCACGCTCAGTTTGCGGCGCAGATAGCACGTCAGGCTCGTGTAAGAGGAAAAGACGAACAGTTCGCCGTAGTTTTTGCCGCAATGGGCATTACATTTGAAGAATCGGAATATTTTATCCAGAGTTTTAAAAGTACCGGTGCTTTGGACAGAACGGTTCTCTTCATAAATCTTGCGAACGATTCCGCTATCGAGCGTCTTGCAACACCTAAAATGGCTTTAACGGCGGCAGAATACCTTGCGTTTGAAAAAAATATGCACGTTCTCGTAATTCTTACCGATATAACTAACTATGCTGACGCTCTTCGAGAGGTTTCAGCCGCACGTAAGGAAGTTCCCGGAAGACGTGGCTATCCCGGATATATGTATACCGATCTTGCCTCTATCTATGAACGTGCAGGAAGACAGGAAGGCAAAGACGGAAGCATTACCATGATTCCGATTCTGACTATGCCTGAGGATGATAAAACTCATCCTATTCCCGATCTTACCGGATATATTACAGAGGGACAGATAATTCTTTCCCGTGAGCTTTACCGTAAAGGTATAAATCCTCCGGTAGATGTCCTGCCGTCGCTTTCTCGTTTAAAGGATAAAGGAATCGGCAAGGGTAAGACTCGTGAGGATCATTCTGATACCATGAATCAGCTTTTCTCAGCTTATGCGAGAGGAAAAGATGCAAAAGAGCTTATGGTAGTTCTTGGTGAGGCAGCTCTTACTCCGACAGATCTCATTTATGCAAAATTTGCAGACGAATTTGAAAAAAGATATGTTTCTCAGGGCTTTGAAAATAATCGAAGTATTGAAGAGACTCTTGCTATTGGCTGGGAACTGCTCCATATTCTGCCAAAAAGCGAACTGCGCCGAATCAGAGAGGAATATCTTGATAAATATTATGATACTCAGGAATGAGGTGAGCGATATTGTCAAGACTTAATGTCAATCCAACGAGAATGGAGCTTTCAAAACTGAAAAAAAAGCTTGAATCGGCAAGAAGGGGACATAAGCTTCTTAAAGATAAACGTGATGAGCTTATGCGTCAGTTTATGAATCTCATAAAGGAAAACCGACAGCTCAGAAGTGAAGTTGAAGCAGCGATCATTGATGCAAACAGATATATGGCAGTTGCAGGTTCAGTCATGCAGAAAGAAGCGCTTGAAACTGCGCTTATGCTTCCAAAACAGGAAGTGGAGCTTGAAGTTGAGGAAAAAAACGTCATGAGTGTAAATATTCCGGTTTTTAATCCAAAATACAGATCAAGCGACACAAATGATATTTACTCTTATGGCATGGCATTTACATCAATCGATCTTGACGGAGCGGTAAATGCTCTCAGTGGAATTTTTCCTAAAATGATACGTCTTGCGGAAGTTGAAAAGGCTTGTCAGCTGATGGCAGATGAGATTGAGAAAACTCGCCGCCGTGTAAATGCTCTTGAGCATATTATGATTCCCGACTATGAGGAGACTATAAAATATATCACCATGAAGCTTTCGGAAAATGAAAGAAACACCACGACTTCATTGATGAAGGTCAAGGATATGGTGCTGAAACAAAGTCACAATTATGGTTGAAAAAAGGGGCAATTATAAAGGTCATCTTTCATAAAGAAGTAAAACCCGAAAGCGATTTAATTTAATCGCTTTCGGGCTTAGTTTATTCTATTGGTTCTCACTTAAATCAGAATTTATATTTCAAAATCTTCGGATTTAAAATTACTATAATATCTCCCTTTAATTGCTGTGAATTTAAGCACACAATAATCAGGGTCGGTTACTCCTTCTTTATAGTACATTTCATCGCCTTCTTGCCAAATTCTTTCTTTTGCTTCGAAAGTTTCTAATACTTCAACTGTTCCCACTAAACTAACACCTCTGAAAAATCTTTTATCTACAAAATAGACACTCGCTTTATTATTTCCCTTGAAACATTTAACTTTATTTGACGATGTATTTGTAGAAAACCAAATTTCTTTAATACCATTTCTTTCTCTTGGCTTTAACATTGCTTTTGTAATCGGGAATCCATCGTTATCTACATAGGATATGAAACTTGTACCTGCCTTGTCTATTATTTTACCAATAGTCTCGTTTGGATTTCTCATTTAAAATTACCTCCGTAAATTCCAATTTAATTTATTAAAATTATACATCGGAAAAACAGCTTTGTCAATAGAATGCCATAGAATTTTTATCAGTGACGCTTGTTATGTTTGTTATTTTTTACTATCGAAAATATCTTTAAAAATATACATAATCAAAGCAGCAGCAACCACATAAACAATGTCATAACGCATTATCTGACCATACAAAGGAATATCCAGAATCAGCAATATTATACTGATAATACATAATATTACATTTGGAACGATGATAAATATAAAAAACAGAAGCTCAAATACAGTCACCTGAAAATTGCTTTCGATATTAAATTTTCTTCGCAAATAGGGAAACATAAGAAAGTAAATCGGCTTTGGGACACTGAAACGTTTATTATTCAAATCACGTTGAGTGTTTCGATATATGAAGCATCGGACGCCGAATATCCAAAGTATGATCAGCAGAATGC
The DNA here is from genome assembly GCA_905199285.1 of uncultured Ruminococcus sp. Lineage (GTDB taxonomy): Bacteria > Bacillota > Clostridia > Oscillospirales > Ruminococcaceae > Ruminococcus. Next base: position 2,990 of record CAJKFZ010000099.1, on the reverse strand, counting down.
GAAGTATAGTATCAGACATATTTAATTTTGCCTTTCAAAAAAGTCACTCCCATATGAGAGTGACTTTGATATTTTATTTATTCTTTTTAGCCTCAATTTCAGCAAGAGCGTCCTTGCGTGAGAGATTGATTCTGCCCATACGGTCGATCTCAGTTACCTTAACGATAATTTCGTCGCCTACAGAGACAATATCTTCAACCTTTTCAACTCTCTGCTTGTCAAGTTTAGAAATGTGAACGAGACCGTCCATACCGGGAACGATTTCAACAAATGCGCCGAATTCCATAAGTCTTACAACTTTACCTCTGTAAAGTGCGCCTACTTCCGGACCGTTAGCAATAGTTTCAACTATCTGAATAGCCTTTTTGGTGTTGTCAGCGTCAATACCGCTGATGAATACGTTTCCGTCATCATTTATATCGATCTTAACGTCGCAGTCTGCGGAGATCTTCTGAATAACCTTACCGCCCTGTCCGATAACTTCACGAATCTTGTCAGCCGGGATCTTAGTCTGGAGCATTTTTGGAGCATACTTGTTTACAGTTGCTCTTGATTCAGGAATAGCCTTGAGCATTATCTCGTCAAGGATATAAAGACGGGCTTTTCTTGTTTTCTCGAATGCTTCCTTGATGATAGCAGGAGTAAGACCGTCAACTTTGATGTCAACCTGAATAGCTGTGATACCCTTGTGAGTGCCGCCAACCTTAAAATCCATATCGCCGAAGAAGTCTTCAAGACCCTGAATATCGACCATTGTCATAAAGTCGTCACTGTCGGGAAGGGTAATAAGACCGCATGAAATTCCGGCAACAGGAGCTTTGATCGGAACGCCTGCATCCATAAGAGCAAGCGTAGAACCGCAAATCGAACCCTGCGAAGTTGAACCGTTAGAGGAAAGAACCTCGGAAACGAGTCTGAGAGCGTATGGAAATTCTTCGACTGGAGGAATTACCGGAGCAAGAGCTCTTTCAGCAAGAGCACCGTGACCGATTTCACGTCTTCCCGGACCTCTGCTTGGTTTGGTTTCACCAACAGAGTAGCTTGGGAAGTTGTACTGATGCATATATCTCTTGGATTCTTCTTCATCAAGACCGTCGATTCTCTGAGCGTCGCTTACAGGACCGAGAGTTGCTATAGTAAGAACCTGAGTCTGTCCTCTTGTGAAAAGACCTGAACCGTGAACTCTTGGAAGAAGTCCAACTTCTGCTGCAAGCGGACGAATCTCGTCGATGCCACGACCGTCAACACGTTTGCCCTCATAAAGCCATGCACGAACGATTTTTTTCTGAAGCTTATAAATGCACTCATCTATCATGGCGATCTTTTCGGGATATTCTTCGTCAAACTTAGCGTGAATATCGTCTACGATAGGAGCAAGTCTTTCGTCACGGATATTTTTGTCGTTTGTGTCAAGAGCAAATTTAACACGCTCGGAAGCAAACTCTTCGATAGCGTCAAATAAATCGTGGTCAACTTCCTGTGATTCAAAAGCAAACTTGGGTTTACCGATCTGACTGCGGATATCGTTAATAAATGCAACCATCTTCTTGATTTCCTCATGACCAGTAAGAATAGCTTCAAGCATTGTATCTTCGGGAACTTCATTAGCTCCGGCTTCTATCATAACGATTTTTTCAGCAGTACCGGCAACAGTGAGAACGAGATCTGTTTTGGCTCTCTGCTCGAGAGTAGGATTGAGGACAATCTGACCGTCTACAAGACCGACATTGATTCCGGCAATAGGACCGTTCCACGGAATATCGGAAATTGAGATAGCGATAGAAGTAGCGATCATTCCGGCTATTTCCGGAGAGTTATCAGGCTCAACAGAAAGAACGGTCATAACAACTGAAACATCGTTTCTCATATCCTTTGGAAAGAGCGGACGAATAGGTCTGTCAACGCATCTGGATGTAAGAATAGCCTTTTCTGAAGGTTTGCCCTCTCTTTTTGTGAAAGAGCCGGGAATTTTTCCAACGGAGTAAAGACGTTCTTCGTAATCAACTGAAAGAGGGAAGAAATCAATGCCCTCTCTTGGCTTGGCGCTTGCAGTAACGTTAGCCATAACAACTGTTTCGCCATATCTTACCCAGCATGAACCGTTTGATAATCCGCAGGCTTTGCCGGTTTCAACGATAAGTGGTCTGCCTGCATAGGTCGTTTCAAATGTTCTGTAATTTTCAAACATAAAAAATCCTCCTGAAATTTATTTATACCGGCTTTAGCAATAAACTCTGGCGCAAACAGATATTTTGCGTCACAATTTAATGCTAAAAGCCGTTTCCATGTATTGATCAGTGCGCCTGTTTTTCTCTTGATGAATTATGCGCATTGAAAATAAAGACGTAAAGGCAGAGGGGTACAAAGACCCGTCTGCCTTGAATACAGAATTACTTACGAAGACCGAGCTTTTCTACGATAGCACGATATCTGTTGATATCCTTCTTCTTAAGGTATCCAAGAAGGTTACGTCTGTGACCAACCATTTTCAGAAGACCTCTTCTGGAGTGGTGATCGTTCTTGTGGGTCTTGAGGTGAGCTGTAAGATCATTGATTCTCTTTGTGAGAATAGCGATCTGAACCTCAGGAGATCCTGTGTCGTTTTCGTGAGTTCTGTTAGCCTCAATAACGGCTGTTTTTTCTTCTTTCAGTAACATTGAAAGCACCTCTTAATAAAATATTCCGCTAACGTAGATAAGGGTGAATCATGAGGACAAGCCCGAATCCAAGTACACGGTGATATTATTATACCACAAATCAAAAACAATGTAAAGTAGTTTTGGAAAAATTTTTCAAAAGATTTTATGGTGGATTTAAAATTGAGAGGAAGATAATACTTCTATAATAATATATATTTGGTGGCAGTTTGTTCGCAGAAGCGTTTGTCATGTTCAACAAATAAAATTGATGCTTCAGATGATTTAAGCAATTCTTCTATTTGTATTCTTGATAAAACATCAATATAATTCAAGGGTTCATCCCAGATATAT
>CAJKFZ010000098.1 GCA_905199285.1 uncultured Ruminococcus sp. | reverse complement strand
AGGGTAAAAATCATGCTGGAATTTGAAAATATGCTCCATAATGAATTTACCAGTCTGGTGTTCAAAATTACTTTCTACTTATTTATGTTCATTTTCGGAATCTGCATAGGAAGCTTTCTTAATGTTGTAATACTAAGGCTTCCCCGTGGAGAATCTCTCATCAAGAGATCGTCCCACTGCATGACCTGCGGAACAAAGATCAGAGCAATAGATCTTATTCCCGTTTTCAGCTGGATTTTCCTGAGAGGAAAATGCCATAGCTGCGGTGAAAAAATCTCTGCAAGATATCCAATAGTAGAAAGTCTGAATGGATTGCTTTACGTTCTGACATTTTATGTACTTGACATCAACGTTGAATCCATAATAACCTGTGTTCTTATGTCGCTTCTGATAATTGTCGGATTTATGGACTGGGATACGATGGAGATCAACGAGATCATACTTGGCATCATCGCACTGCTTGCCGTACCGTTAGCGATTTTTACTGATGAAGTATCAATAAAAAGCAGAATTATCGGCGCATTTGTAATCAGTGTTCCGTTTTTTCTTATTGGAGAGATCAGCAGGCCTATCATAAGAAAGAAGTTCGGCGAAGATTTTCGTGCTATCGAGCTTGGCGACACACTTCTTATGACCGCAGCCGGAGCAGTTCTTGGAACACGGGCTATTATCGTTTCAACATTAATCGGAATTGTTGCAGCCGCTCTTGGAGGACTTATCAACAAAGCCGTTACAAAGGATTCAAAATTTGCTTTCGGACCATTCCTTTCTATAGGAATTGCCATCGGCTCGCTTTGGGGAGATCAGATAGCTTCATGGTACATAAATCTTCTGAACAACCCTGTTTAACATCTAAAAATAATTTACAGGCAGCAGCGAAAACGATCTGCTGCCTGTTTTTTAGGAATCACTGATTCCTTTATTACTTCAAATCTGGTAAAGTGTAAATAAAGTAAATACAATCGCCTTCAACAACAGGATAAGCATAGAATCTTTTATCAATAAGAGCAGCCTGTCTGCTGTTTATCTCTTCATAATCCCATATTCCGTCCTGAGGAGCGGCAACATCAACCATAGTTGTAGGATTAAATTCACTGGTAAAGCCCTGCGGCTTGCCATCCCATCTTATAGGCCCCCACTTATCGCCAACTCTATTGCTGCTGAAAGATGAGTTGATATTTACGAGCGACATATTAATATTGGAAAGAGCAAATGGTGACTGGAAGATTATCTGTTCTTCATTTTCCGGAGTTGAAGGATCATCCGCCACTTCTCCGAAATGGTTTGTATTCTTATAAGTCATAACGCTGATTGAAAACAGTTCCGGACTGAAATCTTTATGAACCGTTCCGTCTGAAGCAGTTATCGGCACAACAGATGTATAATAAGTATCTGCGCTATCCTGAGAAGTGTCAAATCCGGCGCTGTTTATCAAAGCGTCATCGTGGACATTCTCTGTATTATTATATCCGGGAACGAAGTAGAATGAATAATTCTCATAATAAACCGGATTTATAACGCTGTTATCAACTTTTTTATTTGAAAGCACAGCCGGTTCAACACCATAAACGTCTTCCATTAAGGGATTGCCTTCAGCGTCCGTTAATGGAACGCCTAAACTGTCTACAATCTGCTGCTGAATCTTTTTGCCATCATAACCAAATTGAACGTACGTGTATCCGGATTTGAAATCCCATTCATACTCAGTTACTTTTCCGGCATCGGCATTGTCGATTTTTAGCATTCTTACCTTTCCGGTAAGAGGATTTTCGCTTCCTGGATTTGTTCTGTTTGTGTAATGATTTTCAATAAATTTAAGAACAGCAGTATCTTCGTCAGCAACGGTATTGCCATCAAAATCAACAAGATCGCCTACAAAAACTTCGATACAATCGGAATATCTGAGCGAACCCTCCATATAGCGCTTCATATTATCAACAGCAGCCGCATTTGCTTCCTGAAGAGAAGCCTTCTTCACAATTTTTGAAAGCGGATTCATTATGCTCATAACAGCGACCATAAGGATGCCGAAAACAGCCATAACAATGATAAGCTCTATAAGAGTAAAGCCCTTCAGCTTTTTATTTTTTCTCATAAAACTTCCTCCTTAAGGATTAGTAGGCTTTTCGATCTCAATAAATCTGAGATTTCCGCCTTCGGCTGTAGGATCAGGAATCTGGTTGCCGGCATCGTCAACAGAGAACGGCTCTACGCTGTAAAGCTTTCCCTTAACAACAACCGACGCTGAGGAATCGCCGCTTTTTTCGACAGTTATTTCATAGTCATCGTTTACGAGAAGCGCAGATTGTTTATTCTGCGCCTCTGCAACAGGGCCTTGAACTGCAACTTTATTGTTAAGCTTTCTTGCTGCTCTCTGATGTGCTTCAATGGAATTTCCCACGACAACGAGAACAAGTGAAAGAGAAGCAAAAATAACGATTGCAATAACTACTTCAACCAGAGTCATGCCGCGTAATTTTTTCTTATTTTTTTTCATGCGTCATTCCTCCTTAATATTCCATGTAATCAACGGAAGCGTAAGTATGCTTTTTATTGGCATCAGGTATAGGATTGTTGCCGTCAGCATCCTTTACATAAAGAAGAAGCCAGTCGTTCTGGGCCTCATGGCTTGCAACGTTAAGACATCCTATAATGCCAAGTCTCTTAGGATTCTTTGCAGTATCGAGACGGATACCGTCATAATAAAGTCTTGAAAGACAACTATCATAAGATTCCTTAAATACCTTAACATCGAAGTCAAGATATGGAGCTCTTATAAATCCGGTAATAAAGAAACCATTTGTACCCGTAAACTTAGCACCCATTTCTGAATAAACGTTTACTCTCGGAGTCGGAAGATATGGATACGGTCTCAGTTCTCCTGTATTCGGATCTAAATCAGAAGGATTTTTAACAATAAGAGTAGAATCATTAGTATCTGATACCACCTGACAAATCTTACTGGAATTGTAGAAATTAAGGAACGACTGCGTAATTATCTCGCCGCCTCTCATTTCATTATTGGAACCGGTAACATAGAAATTTACTGTTCCGCCAATCTGATTTCCGCTTCCATCAACATCATTAATAATGATTTTAACACCGCCGTCTGTTGTGAAATTCTCAAGCTGAATCCATATAGAATCGTTTGCAGGCGGAGTAATGATAATATCCTTATTCTGCCAATGACCTGTTATTTTAGCGTCAACGCCGTTGATCTCAAGCTTATTATTAACTGCGTCAGCAGGTGTCTGAACATTTGTTATAGGTCCCGCTGGATGCTGAATATTATCTTCAATTCCCCATTTAGTCATTACTTCATGAACAGTTCTTATAACCTGCGTATCCGCAAGCTCCTGGGGATTATTATAGTTACAGGTGATCTTGCCTTCACAAGCAAAGTAAACGTTTCCTCCGTCTGAATCATCAATAACTATTTTAGATAAAGTCGGATCGTCATCGCATGAGAAATCGACCTCAGATAACAGAATATAGATATCACTTCCGCTTGTTTTAACATTGACAGTTTTTTCAAACTTTCCGGTAAGCGTACAGCTGTTCGTTACATCACCAACAAGACTATACTGTGTGTATGTGGTATATTTAGCCTCTTCCGGAAGCTCATCATATTGAATAAGATGTCCTTCCGTACCCTTTACAGGACCTGAAACGCCGAGAATAGTTGCCTTTTCAGCGTATTCCGGGAAGATATGACGCTCTACATCCGACTGGAATTCTTCAATCGTTTTTATCGGAATATCGCCGCTGCTGCTCTTGTATACAGCTCCGGCAGCTTCCATAGCCTCAGATTCCGGAACTTCATTGTTTGTGCCTGCAACAACGAAAGCACCGGTCTTGTAAATTCTTTCAACATTAAGATCAGGATCGGGATCTTCAGGATTTACCTTCTCAACCGGAACTGCATCGAATATAACGCTAACGTCATAATATTCAGGTTCAACGAGAGCGCCTGCAAAATCAACCGCATTAGTGCCGTCCACAGGCGTTCCCGGATCGACATCTAAGAAACTCGGATATAACCATGCATAATCAGCATGAGCTGTGCATTCATCCAGAGTTTTGTCGTCCGGAACAGGATATTCCGTATAATATGTTATATCTTTTGCAAGAACATAATACAGATCCTTCTGCTCATATCCAGCCTTAATGGAAGCGCTTTTCATTTCGATAAAAGAGTTTGTCTCATACGAACCTGCATAAATAGCGCCGTTAACGTTCATAGCGTTTGTATTAGCAGTAAACTTTCCGCCGACAACGAGATTTTTTTGAATATTTATACCGCTATTTACAGTAAAGTCTCCTTCAACTCTTACGCTTCCCTTTATTTCCTTAGAGGGATTTCCGCCTATTTCAAGGCTGCCCTTTGAATAAATATTTCCGCCGACGCTGCCGTAACTGTCTATGCCTGAAATAACCGAATCAGACCAGCTGTAAAGCGTGGACGAGTTTGTATTATATTTGGATGTTTTATTTTTATCATAACAATATACATCGCAGTTCAGGCTTGGATTTCCACTTTGCCAGTCAAAGCTTCCGCAGAAGAAATTAAACGGAAAGCTTCCGTCGCCGAAGCTGAAGCTCTGATTTTCGATTTTAAAACAACCGTCAACATAAAGATAAGGAATCTCGTTAAACTTTACTCCACCGCTCGAGCCTGTAAGCTGAGCTCTGAGGGGATCTGAAATAGTAATGCTCGGCGTACCGTTCTGGCAATACAAATCTCCCCAGATCTGAGCGCCCTTTCCTTTCTGAGTATAGAAAAGATTAAGGTTAGTTCTGACATCAAAATTTCCGTTTACAACAAACGGAGTTTCTGCTCTGTTGATATCTTTAAGCTGGAAGTTTTCGTTTGTAAGATACCATTTATCTTCAAGGGTAATCAAATAGTCTCCAATATGATTCCACTCGATATATTTAAGAGCGTCGTTATTCCATGCAGCGCCGTCATGACCATGACCCATACCGTAGTAAGCGCCGCCGAAAATACTTCCGTTATTGCCGTTTGCTGTTCCTGCGCCGCCCATCGTAAGGAATCCGGGACCGTCATCTGTCTGAACGGTAGGATCTTGGATAACGTGTGAAACTATTGTGATCGTTTCTCCTCCGTGAGTTACCTCGGCAGAGATCTCGATAAGATTCTTTTCAACCCATGTTTTAGATTCGGGATCGAATATTGTTTTCTTTCCGGCATAAGCAACCGATGCTTTTTCAATTCTTCCAAGGGAAGGATCGTTGATATTTACAACAACATCGAACTTGCCGTTTTCGGAAAGGCTCTCAACAGCGCTTGCGAAATTATTATCAGTGCCAACTGCTGCAAGAATACTGTCAATAGCAGCTCTTGCCGTATATGTGGCCTGCGAATTGGAATACGTTTTATGAGCCCGCTTATTCGCAGATGACGCAAGAGCAAGTGCGCTTGTCATGAAAATAACCATAAGCGCCAGCACTGAGACTACTGTAAACAGTATCGAGCCTTTAAGGGTTCTCTTTTTCTCAGTTTTCATCAACTTTTACCGCCTTTCTGATAATCTGAGAATCCGTATCAACAAGACTTGCGTCTGCTTTCCGATTTTATCAAATATCGGAAAACGGACGCTTTCTTGTATTTTTACAGGTTCTTATCAATTATGTTTGAAATCAATCTGTGTTAGGCTTTTCCATGTTGTATACTGAATAGAGCTGAATAACTACTGATGCATCGACTATTGTATTATCTTCAAGATTCTTTTTCTCTTTTTCCTTTTCACTCTGGTTATTATTCTGACCTTCCTCACCAGCAGCAGGAGCAGGGTTCTTATTTGCGTCTTCGTCTTCTTCAAATATTTCCATTCCGAACGCTGTTATAAGAATTGCATCTTCTTCTTTGGCGATCATATCAATATACTTCATTACATTCTGATATTCTCCACGAATCGAAAGACCATATCTTGTTGACATGATAGTTTCAACGTTTCTACCGGAAATAAGAGTAGATTCTTCGCTTTCCTTCTCGACATTTTCAAGAAGATTGCCATTTATGTCCGCACTTTCACGCAGAGCTGTTGCAACCTCTGTATACGGCTTATAATAATATGTAAGAGCAGCGGCTGCTGTATCGTCTACACGAAGTTCCCTTACCTTTACTTCACATTTCTCAGCATATATCTGCATGAACTGATCGAGAAGAGTTGTCTGGTCGATTTTTTTCTTAGGAACGAATATTTTTGTAAGCGTATCTGCCTTACTGAATGTTTCATCTATTTTGGTCTGAAGAGTCTTGATTCTTGCGATCTTATTTCTGATCTCTGTTTCCTGAGCCTGAACCTCTTCCAGTCTTACCTGATTATCCTTTATCGCCTGTCTCTTTGGCTTGATGAGAGCGAAGAAGCCGGCGAGAATGATTGCAACTGCAAGAACAATAGCAAGTATAACTTTATCTCTGTAATTTAATTTCATTTTACATCATCCTCCCTTAATCTGCCTGTTCGTCAGACGATTCGTCAGTTTCCGTCTCCAAACCGTCTGCGGCGCTCTTATAACTGTTAAGTTCAAGTGAAACGCTGAATTTCACCTTATCGGCAACTTCTTTCTCCGGATGTTCCTCATCCTTAGCGCCGTCCTCAAGCTGATAACCTGAATAGCCGGCGGCTCTGAACATTTTTTTATTGTTGTACTTGTCGTCGATCTTCAGAAGCTCCTGAACTAATTCAGCCGGATATTCCTGAGCGTAGACCTTATCATTAGTAATATCTCCCTCAAAATCAATAACCATAGTGCCGGCAGCATACTCGTTATAGGTAACGACACCGTTTGCAAAATGGTATTTCTCTTTGGAGTTAAGCTTCACAGCAGTATCCATAATGGACTTATAAACATCGCTTCTGATAACAGGCTGCGAATAATAAGCGGCACTTACATTGTTCATTTTTAGGTAATAATCATCGACCTGAGTTTTCTGCAATTCAAGGTCATCAACTTTCTTAAGCTCTTTTGCGGTTGATGGACTGTCGATATAATCCTGAACTTCCTGAATTTCATTTTCAATGCCCTTATTCTTTATAGCGCTCACGCCGAAAACTGCGCCTACTATTATAAGAGAAGCTGCAAGCGCTCCTATAAGAACAAGGTTTCCGGAGCTGTCGCCCTTGATTTTATTTTTAACAGCCGTTCCGAGATCAGTTTCAAGAAGATTGATCTTCTCGGTTTCCTTATTTCTCTTGAACATAGCGCCGATAGCGTTAGCATAAAGAGAGAATTCAAGATTTTCGTGTCCGTGTATCTGCGGAGGAACATTGATAAGGCTTGTTTTAAGGTCGAGTTTTTCAAGCTCGTCGGTAAGTCTTACATATTCGTGAGTATCACCGTAGAAGATAACGTTTTCGATGAATTCGCCCGTATTACGGCTTCTGTGGAACTGAAGCATACGGAAGATATTCTCGTTGACAGCCTCGAAAACGTAATCCTGAGAGTTGCCGTAGTCGGCAGCGTCGATCGAAGCGAAACGTGAGAATGAAAGCGAACCCTGCTCATAAAGATTAAGAGAAATGAAGTTGTTATCGATCTGAACGGCAAGCAGAGGCATCTTAGAACGAATTTTCGTATCGGCAAGAAGAACCTTTGTAATACAGTTGCATCCGATCATAACTGATTTAAGAGAAATTCCAAGAAGCTTAAAAACTTCTCTGTAGCTGTTTACGATCTCATAGGGACAAGCGGTAGCGAGAATTCTGTAAGCAGGCTCACTGCCTTCTCCGCCCTCTGTTTCGCCCACGATAATATATGATACGCCATATGAATCATCAAGGTTCAGCTCAGCCTGCATCTGCTGCTTAACAACCTTCTGAAGCTCCTGAGTTTTAACCTTGGCAACATTCATTTCCTTAAAGATAGTAAGGTTAGAGGAAATTGAAACGATCGCCTCTTTATCGGGCATTTTATTCTTTTTAAGAACGCCGTTTATAAGCGTTGCAACATTAGGAACATCCTTAACATGACCGTTTACGATAAGTTCCTCTTCAATGTTAAGAGTAGCAGCGGAGCTGATTTTGATTTTTCCGTTGCTTTCCGTTCCCTTAACAACTCGTATATTTCTATCGGTAATATCAAATGAAAGCATTTATCTTTCCACCTTTCCGTTTTATTCGTTCTCGATGCTCTCGAATGAGCCGTAGAGTGCGGGGTAAATTCCGACAACAACAAGACCAATGATTATTCCCATGAAGATGAGGAGCAAAGGTTCAACCATGCTTACAAGACGCTGAACCGCAGAATCCGATTCATCTTCATAATATTCGGAAGTTTTTTCCAGAATGGAATCAAGTGCGCCTGATTCCTCACCAACGTAAAGAACCGAGCAGAACATAGGCTCAAATATCTCTGTTCTTGTAATTGCAGAAGAAAGAGATTCACCCTGTTTAACTTCATCAACAACATCAACGAACTTTTCGTCGATATAAGAGTTGCCGAGAATAGCGGACGCTCTTTCAAGGCATTCAACCATAGGAATACCGCTTGAGTACAGTGATGAGAGAGTTCTTGAGAAACGTCCTGTATAGATCTTGGTGATAAGCGGACCAAAGCCGGGACCTTTAACAATAAGCCTGTCAACTTTAAGTCTGAAGCTCGGAACTTTAAGAGCATATCTCAGACCGAAGAATGCCGCAGCCACAATTATAATAAGTATATACCACTTAGTTTTCAGGAAGTCGCTTATTGCCGCCATAACCTTTGTAAGCGCCGGCATGGTTGACGGATCGTCATACATATCAATAAATGTAGGCATGATAAATGTGAAAAGGAAAATTACGATAACAACGCAGAGAACGAGAAGGATGATCGGGTAGATCATAGCGCCCTTAACGGTATTTTTCAGTTTATTTTCCTTTGCATAGTGGTCGGACATTCGCTGCATGATAATATCAAGTGAACCACTGGTTTCACCGGCAGCGACCATTGAAATAAGGAAATCCGGAAACGATCCTTCGTGCATTTCCAATGCAGACGAGAAAGATTCACCCTTCTGAACGTTTTCATAAATATCCTGCCAGATAGCCTTTGCCTTTTCATTCTCCTGTTCCTTACAGAGAATATCGATTGATTTTACAAGCGTAAGACCGGAAGTAAGCATGGCGCTGAGCTGTCTGCAGCAGAATGCCAGTTCCTTGGTGTTAAACTTGTACATAGATTTTGACTCGGTTGAATCGCTTTCCTTGTAATCCTTTACATACAAACCCTTTTCCTTAATTTTCTTTAAGAATTCCTGTTCGTTTTCTGCATTGATCACGCCCTTGACCTGATTGTTCTTAGCGTCCTGAGCAACATAAGAAAAACTCTTCATAAAACCACCCCCATAGATTATTGAATGTGCTTAACGTTCACACTGCCTTAATATAACAATTATAACATTTTAAAGATTAATTTTCAATCGCTTTTTTAACAT
>CAJKFZ010000097.1 GCA_905199285.1 uncultured Ruminococcus sp. | reverse complement strand
CGACATTGCTTTATTCGGCTGAATCGTTGAAAACTCTGAGTATAATAATTCAATGTAAAATTATACAGGTTGAAAGTTTTCTCCGTTGTGCATAGAAATTCGGAAAAAGTTTGTAAGGTCTGACAACAATCAATTGATTGTATTTTGTGATTTTCGCATGATTCGATACTATTGCGCTCCCTGTTTTGAAGCAGGGAGCTTTTTTATGCTTAGTGGTATAACTGTGCAGAAAAAACACGCTCGTCTTTGTTGGGTATTGTGAATAGATATTACATGCAGATGCTGGTATAATGTATCATACAAAAACAATCAGAAAGAGGTGCGAAAAATGAGTAAAAAGATTGGCAGAGAGGCTCTTATCCTGAGAAATCGCAGAAAGGAACTGGACATGACGCAAAGTGAAGTCGCTGATCAGATCGGCGTACAGCTTCAGCAATACCAGCTCTTTGAGTACGGGAAGCGGAAGGTATCCTCAAGCAGCATGATTCTTGGACTCCGGCTTTGCGCTGTGTTGGAGTTAGAACCGTATGAATTGGTATTTGAGGAGAGTGCCGACTGGATCAAAAAGGTCAGCAGGATTTAAGCATTTGTTTATTACCAACAAAATATTCCCGGATTTTTATTTGAAAATTCGGCAGCACAAATTTGCGGAATACAATTCAGGGATTGTGGACAAAGCCATATGATTATGGTAATATGTCCATAGGCTTGAAAAAAACGAAAATACATTGTTTTGGAGAAATGTGTATGAATGCAGGAAAGGTAAAACTTGATTCGGTGCTGTCGGTCATCAGGAGGTGCAGAAGGCTGCCGAAGATCGTGCGGCACACCCGAGCAGCTCACCTGCAGGCAGCAGTTTTGAGACAGACCGTCAGCGTCAGAAATCCGCTGTAGGTAAACAGTTTGATGCGCTGGAGGGTACTCGCATCCGAAAAATCACAGCAATTTCTAATACGGATTCTGACGGACCGCCGAGAAAACTGCGTGTGGCAGCATACTGCCGTGTCAGTACCGACGATATCGAGCAGGCGCTTTCCATTCACATGCAGAGAAGAGTTTACAGTGAGAAAATCAAGGCAAATCCGGAATGGATCCATGTCGGGACCTACGTGGACGACGTTTTTTCCGGAACCAATACATTCCACCGTCCGGCATTTCTGAAATTGATTGAGGACTGTCGTGCAGGCAAAATCGACATGATAATCACAAAGGCGGTGTCACGTTTCGCAAGAAATCTGCTCGACTGTATCGGATACATTGAAGAACTGAGCAATCTGGATCCGCCTGTGCGTGTATTTTTTGAGGTGGAACAGTTTGATACCAGTGTGCAGACCAGCGGTGTGATCTTATTCGTACTTGCAATGGTCGCCGAGGAGGAAAGCCATATGAAAAGCAAAGCAATGCTGCTATCCTTGGAATGGCGGTTCAGCAGAGGTCGTTTTACGACACCTGCACTGTTTGGCTATGACAAAGTAGAGGTTCCCGATGGTTATGGCGGCAAAAGAAAAGTGCTGAAGATCAATCCTCAGGAGACAAGGGTTGTAAAATGGATGTACGCAATGATGCTGGATGGCAGCACCGCAGAGGAAATAGCAAGCGTTCTCACAGAGCTGCAAATTCCTACAGGCGGCAGACGCAAGGACGGATCGCTCAATACGGACTGGACCGGAAGCGGAGTGGTTACGTTGATGCGAAACGAGCGATACTGCGGAGATGTGCTTGCAAGAAAAACATATACGCCCAATTTCAAGGATCACAAGTCCAAGAAAAATAGAGGTGAAAAGAATAAATATTTTCAGGCAGATCATCATGAGGCGATCGTTCCGCGTACTGTGTGGAATGCTGTGCAGAGAATACTGAACAGCCGCCGCTACGGGCATGAGGGAAGTTATCTGCCCATGCATATCATTGACAAGGGTTTCCTTGCAGGATTCATTTCTATGAATCGTTCCTGGGCAGGTTTTGATGCGAGGATCATTACCGTGCATCACAGATCGCAATGGGACTGCTCAATGAGGAACTGGAGGACGACCTTGAAAATGAATATCTGCCGGACAGCGGACACAGGCTTGCAGGACTGATCGACAATCACGGTATATCGCAGATTGCCCGTGATCTGACAGAGGCAGAACAGCAAATCAAGAATGAACTTGAGGGTGTTGAAAGGGATAAGCAAAATCTGGATGAACAGGCAGAGATCGACAAAACATTTCAGGTTGTCAGCGGTGATATGTTCAGCCGGATTCACGAGCCGGTCGTTCGGATCGGGAGACATATGATCTCTTTCAATCAGAAATGTGTCTCCAGAATGAAAGCCGAGTATGCAGAGGTCCTGTTTAATCCGGTGGAACGCATGATCGTTGTACGCCCCTGTGGGAAAGATAATCCCAATGCAATTGAATGGGGCGGAAAATCCAGAGGTGCAAGCTATCTGTGTAAGATATTATACGAATCTATGGGTTGGGATAAGGAATATGCATACCGGATTCCCTGTCAGGCGGTGATGATAGAATTACAGGACAGTACAATGCAGTCAATTCTGGTATTCGATCTTGACAATTATATTGGCAGAGCCGTCAATAAGAAGGAAGATATCATACTTGCACGTCAGGAACAGGAGCGCATGGAAAAACTCGAAGAAGAAGCCAAAAGCTACTTCTTTCCGCCTGAAGAAGATGATGAGCCTGAGGAGCTTGTTGAAATGGCAGAACAGGTACAGAAAGCCTTAGAGCTTAATAAGAAAATCTTCGGCACTCCTGCTTTCAGGCACAACTCTATGTTCCGTAGCATTGACGGTATTGGAAATTGGGAGGAGTGGCTTGCTCCCGCAAGACCGCTCGACACAAACCATAGATACGATGCCGAGGTAGTCGATGAGATGCTGCGGGATATTCAGAACGATCCGCCGGAGCTTCCGCAGGAAGAACCGACAGGGAGCAGTGACATTATCGAAACGGCTGTTAAAGAAAGAGGAGGGGAAGGAGAATAATGTCAAGAGATCCTGTCAGAAGCAGACCACTCTCGGCAAATGTAAAGCGCATGATGTGGCTTGAAAGAGCCGCACCATGCAGCAGCAAGGTCATAAACGTACAGCGTGTCTGGACTGAGAACGATTACATCTACTGCCATAAGCAGGGGAATCTGTTCATGGAGGCAGCAGCAATGGGATTTCCGATGGAGTCATTTGTTCCGCTGTACATGAACAGTCAGCTTGCCGGGGTGATCGATTATAATTTTTCCTCATCAAACGGTGCAGGGCATGGACTTTCGGAGCTTCTGCAAATTCCTGCTCTGCTGCAAAATCCTCGCACGATCATAGAATCGCTTTACTGGATCGAGGAGATCCTTGAAAAAACAAAGGAGACCGATAATAAGAGTATGATCCTTGCTCACGCTTATGAAGAACTCAAATATACACCAAAGGCCCTGCTTGCGCTGCCCGAAACAGAAAACCAAAATGTTGATGAGCTTTCCTACGCTTATTGGCTCGGATATATTTATCGCTGCGAATGCATTATGCATGACGAATCGAGCCGAATGGTATACAGCGCTTTTATGGAACAAATTATGCGGAATGCATACAGCAAAGTTGTCACCAGTCCGATGAATGGCAGAGATCTGTCGGACTGTGCAAAAGAAATTTGTGCTGAATTGGACAGGCTGCTTGTCGAAAAAATATGGCCTGAAAAGAAGCACAAGAAATATTTATAAAGAAGGATGTATATGGAAACTATACAGCCGTGGACGACAGGCTTTAACCGTCCGAAACCTTTGCCGACGCAGATGCCGATGCAGCGTCAGCAGCCGATTCTGAGCCGTGAGGAACAGTTAGAGGCACGGCGTCTGGCAGAGGAAAATAACTTCAGCTATGCTGGGTATCAGGTAGTGCGGCGAGAATTCATTTCGCACCGCTTTGATCCTGCAATGACTGTCCGAGCGAACAGCGTCACCTTTAACAATGCCTGCATCAAAGCTCTTGAAAATGCGACCTATGTTCAGTTACTGATCAATCCAACTGAAAAGAAGCTTCTTGTCCGGCGCTGTGACAGCGGCGCCCGTGATGCGATCCGCTGGTGTGTTTTGATCTGAATCGGATAAGACTCGCATAACGGAGGGTGACTATGGATAAGGAGCACCTTTTCAGGCATCTGGAGCGAAAATACTGCTCAAAATGCGAGATCGTACCAAATCTTCCGCTTGGAGTGAATGCTGATGACGTCTGGGGTGATATCCTGCAAAGCAGACGAGAGAGTGGAATCCTGCTGCCGCTGACTAATGTGAACGGTGATGCGTACTGGTATCTGCTGACGAATAAAATGATCTCGGCAAGCGAAGTGATCGTTGACGAGCTGATGGAACATGACAACACATATGAACTGCATAACAGCTCAGTATCCACGATTAAGGAAATATACTATACCGGATTCATGGAGAGCGCTCAGATCTCCATAAAGGATGCAATGGAATTTCTGCAAAGCGGTGAGGAGCCGGAAACCGTCGAAGAACTGATACTGATGAACAACCGGCAGGCAGCAGGTTTCGCAGCAGAAAATATGTATCATGCGATTGACGGAAATTATCTGCACAATCTCGCTTACTTCCTCACTGAGGGACTTGATAATAGCGGCGGTGACTATCGGCCTGCCGATAGTATCGAGATACCTTCCCTACAGGGAGAGTCGGTACAGCTTCCGCCGTCAAATGCAATTCCTGGGCTTGTGGAGCAATTTGCGGCATTTCTTGCGGATACCCAAACACACCCTCTGATTAAATCGGCGGCAGCACAGGCTTGAATACTTGCTGTCCGCCCCTTTCCGGAGGGGAATGAACGGCTTGCACGGCTTTTGTCAAACGTGATTCTGATCAGAGCAGGCTACCGCTTTTTTGGAGATATCAGCATTTCTTCAGTCATTGCAAGAAGCAGCTATGAGTACTTTCGTGCAATTGCAAATATTCTCAGGACAGAGAACGGAGCTGACCTTACCTATTTCCTCGAATATTACATGACCGCCCTTTCAGCCGCTGTTAACGACCTGCGTTCCAAACGAGAACAACAGGAGCTGGACGCAGTTAAAGAGGAAAGAAGGATGGCGATAATGCCGCTTTCGACAAGAGTGCATGACAATAGAACCGAGGCTCCTACAGTAAACAATACGTCCAATAGTTCATTGAAGGGTTCTAAAGCGAAACATCAGGAGCAATATCAAGTTGTTTCAGAAGTTCTTGAAAAATTACGGGAACAGGGTCATATGTATTTTACAATAGCGGATATTTCCGCACTGACTGGAATAGACAGAAAACAGATCAACAAACTTCTGCAATACTTTGAATCTGACAAGCAAATCATATCTGTCAAAAAGTCTAAATCTGGAAACATCTATGCCTTTCCAGAGGAAAACAAAGCCGGTAAAATGCCGGATAGTGAAAACGTTGATATCTCGAAAAAACATCTGAGGCAGTAATGGAGAACCGCCTGATATCTGCGATACAGACTCGTTTACAATCCGGTACCGAACAATCAGCTAAGATTGCTGACACCTTAGAAATAACCATATTCAGTGTCAGAAATGCTCTCAAATGGTATAAAAACAATAATCTTGTTGTGGCTGTAGGCGGAGATCAGACACGGTATGTTTATGCATTTAATATTCAACAGAATGCACACGAATATGCAGACGCTTCAAACAATAAAAAGCGGTACTCGCCTGAGCTGATCAGTCTTGTAGAAGCTCTTATGCATTCAAGCAATGCTCCCAAGGACAGAAGAATCGGAAATGTGATCTATAGCTGTATGAAAAAAGGTAAGGTGACTGCTGAAGATTATGAGAAGATCGGTGCTGAATCCAGAATGTATGCGGATATGAAGTTTGGTGAGCAGCTCGGACTTGTAAAGCGGATTGGAGCAGGACAGTATCAGATCATGCAGGATCTTACAAATTATGAAATCCGGTTGGAGGGTGCTATGAAAAACACGTTGACCCTTATGTACGATCTGTTTGGGGAAGATGCATTTTCTGCAGAAATGGCGATTGCTAAGCTCGATTACAATGAAAGCCATATGTCTGCTACACTTCACCAGCTCACTTGGCTGAAGATCCTTGATTGTTCAAAGGGCGAGAATAACAGATACTCCTATCAGTTTATTGTGAATCCGACAGATAATCCTGAATGCTTTGAGAGTGCTGCATAATATAGTTACAGGACATCCGAATGAGGATGTCCTGCTTCTGTTATTTGGTAATTATTCATAAACAGATATGTACTGCAATCCCTAACTTTGCGCTCCCATTATATATGATTGTTGTCTGAATTTGTGGATTCAAGCGATTTTAAAGTCTGTCCACTTTCTGTCTTCCAACTAGTCAATCCGTTTGCACTTTTGCCGATAACAAACATGGCAGCATATGATGGACTGGTAAATAACATATCTTCTTGGAGGGTACCTTGCTCATCAAGCGGTGCGGATCTTCTGCGTTCTTTGATTACAGTTGGAATTGTACTGTCATCCTCTGGTGAGATGTGACTGCCCTTAAGAACAACGAACCCTTCAGTGGTCTGCGTACCACTGGCTTCAACTTTTCCGACGCCCTTGATTGTACGCTCAAGGCGGAACTGAACTTCGGCTTCAGTAGAAGAAACTGCACCGTTTTGTACTGTTAATACGGGACTGCTGATCGGTTCAAACAGTTTGTGACCGAGCGTTCCCATAATAACTTTGGCATAGTCGATGAATTCTTCCATTGCGCATTTCTTTTCCTCAGTAATATTACCGGGATTGGGATCATTGCCATTCTTTACTTCATAACGGTTTGCAAAATTTGCAAGATTGCAAAAGCGATTTTCAAGATAGCATATTTCTGTGGGTCCAAGATTATCATTTAATGTGGTGAACACAATTGCTTCTGTCCAGTAATCCTTTTCAGGATTGCGCCTATGTTCCATCAAACGATTGAGAATTCCCTCACCGTTTTTTCTTGCTCCCGCCTGTCCTATATACACGACGCTCTTTCCGGTTTCATCTGAAACACCAAAAAGAAAGTATACACCGTTTTGTTTTAAGTGCGGTCTGCCTTTGCACTTTTCAAGTTCGGTTCTCGGAATCTTATACGCTACGCCGATCTAATTGTCAAGGGTGCATTTGATTCTTCCGCTGGGGTCTCCGTCCATCAAAAACATATTGATGCTTTTTCCACGTTCCGCCATGTTTCATCCTCCTCAGGTATGTTTTAATGATTCATAAAGAAATCCAGTAAGTTTCCCACATTGCTCGCACTTTTCTTCATTATATCATAGATTTAAAGAAAAAGCAACTTATTTTCGGACGTTATGCGGCGTTTCAGCTCAGTTCGGACAACGACCTCATGACGAGATCAATATCCTTGTTTTCAAGTTCCTGAATAATATGTAAATATGTCTTTTGCGTAGTAGACATACTGGCATGACCAAGGCGACGAGCAACGCTGGCAGATGATGTTTTGCGGAGATTTCAGCGAGTTATTTTTTAAGATGAAACGAAGCGTTGTCCATTACGATCACAACGGTCCTCCAGAAGACATGGCAAAAGACACTGTTCAAACCAGAATTCAAACAGTGTGCTGCCTGTTATGCCATAATACTGCATCGATGCAACTATTACATGTGCCTAATTTTGCTGTAACAATATTTGCGCACTGAAACCTTCGCCCGAGAATCCTCCCTTTGAAAGCTTCTCCTTTTGGTGCATATCCGTATTCACGATATAGGTATGTATACAGTATGGCATAGCTGAGGTTCAGGAGTAGAAAGATAAGTGTTTCGCTAAAAGGAAAAGGGATATGCTCTCCGATGTAGTTGTCGGGGGCATATCCCTAAATTTTTGACCATAAGAGATAGGCATTTTTTTGAGAAAATATAGATTTTTTGTCGTTGAGTGATTGACTATTTGTGCATATTGTGGTATAATGTTATGAATAATACCTCGCTGTAAGCGTTGGTTCAAGAGGTGTAAATGCTATGGCTGAAAAGAACAATGCCAATATTGGCTTTGAAAAGCGGATTTGGGACGCTGCCTGCGTTTTGTGGGGACATATTTCGGCTGCCGAATATAGAAAAGTAATCGTAGGTTTGATATTCCTGCGGTACATATCAAGTGCGTTTGAGAAACGCTATAAAGAGCTTGTGGCTGACGGTGACGGTTTTGAGGGCGAGCCTGATGCTTACCTTTATGGACAACATCTTCTTTGTTCCCGAAAAAGCTCGTTGGTCAGTGGTGTCCGTGGCGGCACATACTCCTGAGATCGGCTCGGTGATTGACGATGCTATGAGAGCGATTGAGGACGAAAACAAGACCTTGAAGAATGTTCTTCCTAAAAATTACGCAAGCCCTGATCTTGACAAGCGTGTTCTTGGTGATGTAGTCGATCTGTTCACCAATATGGATATGACTGAAACAGAGGACAGTAAGGACTTGCTCGGCCGCACCTATGAATACTGTATCGCTCAATTCGCAGCTTATGAGGGGGTAAAAGGCAGTGAATTCTACACGCCGTCAATATCATTAAAACTATCGTTTCTATTCTCAATCCATTTGAGAATTGCCGTGTGTACGATCCGTGATGCGGTTCAGGCGGTATGTTCGTACAGAGTGCAAAATTTATTCAGGGACATAGTGGTAATCGAGGAAATATCTCAGTTTATGGACAGGAGTCCAACGCCGACACATGGAAAATGGCTAAGATGAATATGGCTATTCGTGGAATTGATGCTGACTTCGAAGCATATCACGCTGATACGTTCTTCAACGATTTGCACAAGTCGCTGAAAGCAGACTTTATCATGGCAAATCCGCCGTTTAATCTCTCCAACTGGGGACAGGACAAGCTGAAAGACGATATTCGCTGGAAATACGGCACTCCGCCTGCCGGAAATGCCAACTATGCTTGGATTCAGCACATGATACATCACCTTGCGCCTAACGGAAAAATAGGTCTTGTGCTTGCTAATGGTGCGCTGTCTACTCAGTCAAGCGGTGAGGGTGAAATACGCAGGAGAATTATTGAAGATGATTTGATTGAGGGTATCGTGGCTATGCCTACACAGCTCTTTTACTCTGTAACAATTCCCGTAACGCTTTGGTTTATCAGCAAGAACAAGAAGCAGAAGGGCAAAATGCTGTTCATTGATGCCCGTAAAATGGGATATATGGTTGACCGCAAGCATCGTGATTTTACAGATGAGGACATTCAAAAATTTGCCGATACGTTCAAGGCATTTCAGGACGGCACGTTAGAGGAAGTCAAGGGATTCTCTGCTGTTGCTGACATTCAGGCTATTGCTGCACAAGATTATATTCTTACACCGGGGCGTTATGTCGGCATTGAGGAACAGGAGGACGACGGCGAGCCGTTCGATGAGAAAATGAAACGTCTTACCTCTGAACTTTCGGAGATGTTCAAGAAATCCCATGAACTTGAAAATGAAATACGTGAGAAATTGGGGGCGATTGGGTATGTACTTTAATAAATTTGCCAATTTTTATAGAAAT
>CAJKFZ010000096.1 GCA_905199285.1 uncultured Ruminococcus sp. | reverse complement strand
ACAATTGAACATACTTTCATATAAAAATTAAGACTGTTGCACTTTAGTGAAACAGTCTTTTTTATCAGAATACATTTTTGAGTTTATTTGGACGATTTTTAATCTGCTAAAGCACGATTTATAATATTCATTGCTTCGTAATACTGAACATCATAATCATCATCTGCATTGTCATCGACTACCGTATAGTCGGGATTCAGTCCGATCTTATCATAGCATTCAGAAACAGTCGTTCTATATTCGGCAACTGTAAGAACAACAGCTCCTCCGTTTTCCATTTCAGTAGTTATCTGCATAACTCCTTTTCCATAGGTTTTTTCGCCGACAAGTTCAGCCTTTCCGAAATCTCTAAGAGAAGCTGCAAACAGTTCTGCTGCGCTTGCTGTATTTTTATTCACGATCACTGTCATTGGCATATCAAGCTCAGAACTGTCGGAATAAACGATAGTTTCGGAATGTCCGTCTTTATATTCAGCGATTGCAATAACTCCCTCAGGCAGAAGCGGATCAAGACATTCCTCAACAGATTCAACAAGTCCGCCTGGATTATCTCTCAGGTCAAATATGAGAGCCTTTGCGCCATTCGAGGTAAGATGCTGCAGCGTATTTATAAACTGATCGGGAGTATTCTGCTTAAACCCGTCAATTTTTATATAACCGATAGAACCGTCGATAAGTTCGCCTGTTACAGTTACAAGTTCAATAGAACGGCGAGTGAAAGTATAATCGGTGTCAACTCCGTTTCTTCTGACGGTAAGAGTGATGCTCGTTCCCTCTGAACCGTTCATAGCCTCTACGGCTTCATTAAATCCTGTTTCGATCACGTCTACTCCATCAACAGATATAATTATATCGCCGTTCTGAATGCCTGATTCAATTGCCGGCGAATCAGCTATAATACTGTCTATGCGAATATATCCGCTTTCATCCTCGGAAAGAGTTAACCCAAGACCAATAATCTCACCGGCATTGTCATTCTGCTCATCAATATATTCATCTGCGGAAAGATAGCGTGAATATTTATCATCAAGTCCTGCAACATATCCTTTAAGAATGCCGTCATTAAGCTCTGTTTCGTCAATTTTTCCGAAGTAATTATCTCGGACATATGTGTCAAGAAGCTGAAGAGAATTATATTTTTTAGCCTTTTCATTTACGTCAACGACTTTCTTATTAAAACTTTGAAGAGAGAAAAAAGAAGTTAATATAAACGTCACTGCTGAAGCAATTGCTATAAGACTCAAAGCAAGTCCAAGACTGATTTTTTTGTTCATGTTATGCACCTTTCTATTTTCACTGCAAAAATCAGGGCAGTTTATTTAACCGCCCTGAATAAAAATTACTTATCTGCTTACATAATTCATCGGATCCTGAGCAGCGCCGTTTACATAAACTTCAAAATGAAGATGATCACCTGTAGACCAGCCTGTTGAACCAATATATCCGATAGTTTGTCCCTGTGAAACATAGTCGCCGACTGATACTGAAACCGAAGAAAGATGAGCATATCTTGTTGAATATGTACCGTCATGCGAGATAAGAACGTAATTTCCGTAGTTACCTCCACATCCGCAGCCATAATCCTTCGGATAATCATGCGTACATGAATTGCTTACTGCTATAACCGTACCGGACTGCGCAGCAACAGCAGCTTTGCCGTGAATTCCGGCATCGCCAATGTCTATGCCTCTGTGCATTGTCCCCCATCTTGCGCCGTAACCGCTTGATATATAAATGCATCCCGGCGCCGGCCACATAAATCCGGCTAACGGAGTTACAGGAGGAGTATAAGGCGGCTCGGTTACTGTTGGTGAAGTAACTGTTTCATTTCCGCCATTATTGCTCGGTACTGTAGTCGTTTGTTGTTGACGGCGGGCTTCTTCCTCAGCTTTGATTCTGTTTGCCTCAGCAATACGCTCGTTTTCTTTTCTGATAGCTTCTTCGATTAATGCGTCTTCATCAGCTTGAAGCGCTTTATTTTTAGCTACAAGATCAGCCTTGTCGCCCTCAAGCCTTGACTGCTCTTTCTTAATACGGTCTATTTCAGCCTGAGTCTGCTCCATTTTTTTATCAAATTCTTCGAGAGAAGCTTCCTTTTCTTCCTTTTTCTTCTGCTGGCTTTCAAGCTTCATATCAAGAGTGAGCTTCTCGCTTTCAAGATCACTTTTGTTTTTTTCAAGGGTTTCTATATCTGCAAGAATACCATTGATAAGTTCTTCGTCATAAGCCGCCATTCTGTTTGCCATTTCCACTCTCGACATTATATCGTAAAAATCAGAAGAACCTACGATTATTGATGCAAGATTATCATTTCCTGAAACATACATGGCACATAAACGTTCTTTAAAAAGTTCAACGCTGTTATCAATCTCATTCTGCTGTTCAATGATAGTCTTATCGAGCTGTTCAATGTTGTCCTGAGCAGTTTTGATATCATTTTCAATGGATTCAAGTTCAGTATTCAGAAGCGCAATATTATCACGAATCAGTTGAATCTGCTCCATAAGAGTTTCCTGATACTGCTTTTCATTTGCCTCGTTGCCGGCAAGAGCTTCGATTTGTTTTTCATATTCAGCTATTTTCTGCTCGTTAGCAGCTCTTTCCTCCTGAATTTCACTTACTGTTTTTGCTGAAACCTCTGCAACGTTTTTATTGGAAAAAGCATTGTAAGATACTACAGCTCCGACAGAAACCGCCATACAGGTAACAAAGGAAAGAATTTTTTTGAATATGCTTAATTTACTCATAATAGCTGCGAATCAGAACCGACCCTGAATTTATTGGATCTGTTCAGACGCCGCCTCCTTTCAAAAGATAAATTACCCCATTTTCTTAGAGCCTGTTCAGTATCTTTTTTGTGCGGATTTTCGAGTCAAATTTTGTCGGTGACAAGGAAAAAATACACAGGCATACTGACGTATGACAAGTATTTTTGACGCAGTAAGCGGCAAAATTTGCCGAAAGGACGTGCGAAAAAAATACTTAACAGGCTCTCATACATCAACGTGCCGTCTTGTACTGATAACGCTTCCGAGAGCGCCGACAAATGAACCCGCAACAAGATATGCGATCAACACATATAATCTTATATCCTCAAATGGAATAAGCGAACCAAGTCCGAAAGCATTCATAAGAGTTTCTTCACTTTGCATAACCTTAAAAATTGCCTGATAAACAGACCATGTTATGAAAAATGCTCCTGTGCCGGCAAAAAGACCTGTCACCATACCCTCAACAAAAAACGGAGTTCGAATGAAAGAGTTGGTTGCGCCGACGTATTTCATGATCTGAATTTCCTCACGTCTTGCAAAAACGCTTGCTTTCGTGGTATTTGAGATCATAATTATGGATACTGCTGCAAGCGCAATAACTATAGCTCCGGCTATAAGCGAAACTACTCTTCTGAGTTCTTTAAGGAATTCTGCCACCTGAAGCGATGACTGTGCTTTCTGAACGACCGGCATTGCATTTATCTCAGCAGTTGTGTCTGCAATGATATCGTTATTTTTAACAGTAACGCTGAATCCATCCGGCATGAAGCTGGCGTCATCGCCAATATAATCATTAAAAATCTTTTCCGCACTTGTAAGACTTGCTCTCTGACGTACAAGAGCTTCTTCTTTTGATATAAATGTGATCTTATCGACATTCGGAATCTTTCTGAGGTCTTCTTCAGCTTTTTTAACCTCGTCATCCGGCGTTCCCACATTCAAATGAACTACGATCTCATTTTTATCATTAAGACCGAGAATCATCGAATTCATGTTTATGTAAAAAAGGGACGCTACTCCAACGAGCAAAAGCGAAATAAGAAGGACGCAAAATGTGGCAAATGCCATCATTTTATTTTTCCAGATATTCTCAACGCCTTGATTGGCAAGATATTTAAAACCGCTTATCTTCATACTGCACCTCCTGACGTTTTTTCGCCGGTTATTGCAGCAATAACATCATCTGCGCTCATTTCCTCAAGCGGAATATCAGTATTTACCGATTCTTCCTCAGTAATGCCGTCTACAGAATCCGAAGATGTTCCGACTTCCTGTAAAGACAGCTGAGGCTGCTGAATCTCCCCGCCGGACGGCAGTATAATCTCATCGTTTGCACCGAGAATAACCTCGTCAAATACGATCTCACCCTCGGTGATATTAATTATTCTGCCTCCGAAATGACGTACAAGATCATGTTCATGAGTAACCATAAGTATAGTTGTTCCCTGATCGTTGATGCTTTTAAGAAGCTCCACTATCTCGTAGGAAAGTTCAGGATCAATATTTCCGGTCGGCTCATCAGCGATAATAAGCTGCGGATCGTTCACAAGCGCTCTGGCAATTGCAACACGCTGTTTTTCACCGCCGGAAAGCTCATCGGGATACGAATTGGTTTTCGCATGAAGTCCGACAAGACTTATAACATACGGAACTCTTTTGCGGATATATTTTATCGGAGCATCTATAACACGAAGAACGAAAGCAATATTTTCGTAAACGGTCATAGACGGAATCAGACGGAAATCCTGAAATACAAATCCGAGAGTACGGCGGAATTCAGGTATTTTGCGTTTTTTCAGCTTGCCAAGATTATAGCCGTTTACGGTAACAACACCGCTTGTTGCGTCTATTTCTTTAAGCAGAAGCTTGATCATAGTACTTTTTCCCGCACCGGACGAACCTACAACGAAAGCAAAATCGCCGTCGTTAATTTTCAGGCTGACATTATTAAGAGCGTCAACGCCGCTGGAATAGGTTACAGATACGTTTTTAAGTTCTACCAATGGTTTACACCTACCTTAATCTGTAAGGACGGAAAGCTCCGTCCACGTTCTTAAAATCAGAACTTTACTGGATTTGCCGACAGGTATTTCTTAACCATGAGAGCAATTTTGAAGATAATAGCGTGATCGAACTCACGAAGGTCAAGACCTGTAAGCTTTTTAATTTTTTCGAGTCTGTATACAAGAGTATTTCTGTGTACAAAGAGCTTTCTTGAAGTTTCAGAAACGTTAAGATTATTTTCAAAGAATTTCTGAATAGTGAAAAGCGTTTCATGATCGAGAGATTCTATGCTTCCAACCTTAAAAACTTCATGAAGAAAAGTTTCACAGAGAGTTGTCGGGAGATGATAGATAAGACGTGCGATTCCGAGATTATCGTAGCTCACAATGACTTTATCAGTATCGAAAACCTTACCTACTTCAAGAGCCATCTGAGCTTCCTTGAACGAACGTGCAAGATCCTTTACTCCGACAACAGAAGTTCCGATACCAACATTTATTCTTGTATAGAACTCGCTGCTTAAAGTATCGGCGATCGAACGGGCAAGCTTTTCAAGATCCTTTGAATCTACCGTACTTTTAAGCTCTTTTACAAGGACGATATCGCTTTCTGTGATATTGAAAACGAAGTCCTTATTTTTATCCGGGAAAAGATTCTGGATAACATCATAAGCGGAAATATCATTAGCAGAAATAATTCTGATCAGGAAAACCGCACGGCTTATTTCGGCATTGAAATGAAGTTCTCTTGCCTTAATAACGATGTCTCCGGGAAGAACGTTATCAAGAATAACGTTTTTAATGAAGTTGTTTCTGTCATATTTTTCATCATAATACTGCTTGATATTTGAAAGAGTTATCGCAAGGATGCTTGCATATTTAGCGGCAGCATCGTCCACGCCCTCTACAAAAACAGCGTAATCCGGCTTTGCTCTTGAACCAAAAGGTTTGTATGTGAATCCGTCACGAATAAAGATATCATGTGAATCACTGAGATCAAGTGAAACGAATTCGTTTGTAGTACCTACTCTTGAAAGATCGCTGCAAGCGATGATAGTTGCTGTTTCATCGACAACTCCGATAGTAGCGTCGATAGTATCACGCATTTGATGAACTAAACCCTGAAATAATCTGTTGGACATAATTTACATCCCTTCTGAATTTTATTATAATTTTATTCGCAGCAAGCCTTCGGGAATAGTGCGGCAGTATTTCACTGCAACTGCAATATATTACAAATTGTAACATATTTTCAGCAGCGGTTTGTTAACAAAGTGTTAACTTTTATCCCAAAACCTGCAATTTCAACATTTTTACTGCTTTTTATTTGTTAATTTACGACAATCAACATTTTCCTTTTGTAACCAACCCGTAATTTTTATATCATAAAATGTAATTTTTTACATTTTCTCTAGCTGTTCAACATTAAGGATAGAAAGTGCATTTCTTAAAGTCTGTCTGACTGCGAGACAAAGAAGCATTCTCGCGTTCATAAGCTCCGGTGTTTCAGCATTTTTAACACTGCAAGCATCGTAAAAGCGATGGAAAAGCGTTGCAAGATCGATCGAATATTTTGTGATTCGAGCCGGATCATAGTTCTTTGCTGCAAGATTTATCTCTTTCGGAAGAGATGCGATATGGCGAATAAGCTCGATCTCACGAGGATTATCAAGAAGACCGAGAGCAGCGGTTTCCGGAATTTCTATTCCCTCCGATTTTAAATTAGCAATAAGACTGCAAATTCTCGCATGAGCATACTGAACGTAGTAAACCGGATTCTGTGAGGATTTCTCAACAGCAAGATCAAGATCAAATTCAAACTGTGAATTAGCTTCACGGAGATTGAAATAAAATCTCGCAGCGTCTATCGGTATCTCATCGAGAAGAGTTACGAGCGTTATTGCCTTTCCGCTTCTCTTTGAAAGCTTTACGACCTCTCCCTGACGAACAAGGCGAACCATCTGCATAAGTACGACATCCAGCTTATCGGAATCTACTCCAAGCGCTGTTAAAGCCGCTTTAAGACGTGGAACATAACCGTGGTGATCTGCTCCGAGTACGTTTATAGCCTTGTCGAATCCACGGGTAACAAGCTTATCGTAGTGATACGCAATATCCGGAACGACATAAGTAGGAATACCATTTGCGCGAACAAGAACAAAGTCCTTGTCAACACCGAATTCTGTAGCCTTAAACCAGATCGCACCCTCCTGTTCGTAGGTGTATCCGGCTTCACGAAGCTTGTCCACAATTTTCATAGTTTCTCCGCTTGCATGAAGAGTGCTTTCTCTGAACCAGTTATCGTAAACTATGCGGTATTTTTTCAGATCACGTTCAAGACCCTCGATATTCAGCGGAAGAGCATATTCAACAAGAGCCTTTCTGCGTTCGTCCTCACTGAGATCCTGAAGGCTGAAAATATTTTTATGGTAATAGTTTGCACTATGTTCAATAATATCTGCGCCCAGGTAAACATCTTCGGGCATTTCAAAATCCTGTCCCTCGCCACTTCTTGAATAGATATCAGCACAAAGCTTTTCTGTATCACCATGGCAGTCATATACTGCCTGCTGTCCTTTTTCAGAGCAGATCTGCATATATCTCAGAGAAAGGGATTTTCCGAATTTCTCGATCTGATTTCCTGCATCGTTAACATAAAATTCTCTTTCGGCTTTAAAACCTGCCCAATCGAGAACGCTTGCAAGGCAATCGCCTATCGCTCCGCCTCTGGCATTTCCGATATGCATAGGACCTGTCGGGTTTGCAGAAACAAATTCCACCAGAACTCTTTTTCCGCCGCCAAAATCAGTTTTACCAAAGTTTTCTTTTTCTGTAAGAACATTTTCAACAACGTCCGAAAACCACTTGCGGCTGAGGAAAAAATTCATAAATCCCGGCCCCGCAACTTCGGTTCTCTCAAAAAGCGAACCCTCAAGCTCTATTTTTTCGCAGAGCAGTTCTGCAATTTTTCTCGGAGGCATTTTAAAAGCTTTTGCACATACCATAGCTGTATTTGCAGCAAAATCTCCGTGAGACTTATCTGCCGGGATTTCTATGCTGAATACCGGAACCGGAACTGCCGGAACAGTTTCCTCAGCTGTAAGCTTGCCGAGAGCTTCAACAATAAGTTCACGAAGCTGAAGCGACGCTTTATTTATAAGATCTGACATTTAACATTTATCCTTTCTGATTTGTGCAGATCATTGATTCTGCACGGTCATAATTATTTCATTATCCGATAAATAGGAAGAATTCAAATCAAGAGTATATTTGAGATATATCCTTCCGTTCTTACTGATCGTATTTTCGATAGCATGCGTATAAACACCTATCTGAAAGCTTCCGTACGGGGTTCCGTATTGACAGAAATGCTTTCTTCCGATTTCAAGCGAAAGAGCTGAATTTGCTGTTCCCTCACGAACTATTGAAGCGGATTTATCTCCCTCTACTTTAATTGTTGTAACAGAACCTTCAAATCCTGTTGCCGACGTATCCTCATACGAAATTATATCAAATCCGTTTTCACGGGTAAATTTTGCTTTAGTAAGCAATTCTGTTTCGCATTTTTCATTATTCTGCCATTGAATGCTTACAAGAGAGATCATGATATTTTTTTTCAAGTTTTTCTCTCCTTTTAATAGCTTCTTTCAGCGTTTTCGATCGCCTGTTCAAGCAGCTTATCAAGAAGATATCCGTGATCCATGCCAAGATGGTTCATAAGCTTGGTGAAAACGCTGTTTTTTCTTAAACCGGGTGAAGTTCCTATCTTATTAAGAAGAAGCTCGCCATCCTCCGTTAAGAAGAAATCGACTCTTGCAAGACCTTTACAGCCGAGCGCTTTATAAGCCGTTACAGCCATTTCTCTTATGCTGTTCTGAACATCGTTTGGCAAATCAGCCGGAACGATCAGATCATCGCCGGTGCTTACGCTGAAATCAGTAGGATCATACGAGCCGCCTTCTGAAACGATTTCTCCGATATACGAAGAAAAAGGCGTATCATAGCCAAAAACTGCGGCTTCAAGTTTTCTTCCCTTTATATATTTTTCAACAACGACCTTATTATCGTTTGAAAAAGCTATTTTTACAGCAGCTATAAAGCTGTTCATATTTTCAGCAACACTTGTTCCGGCATTACTTCCGCTGTTGGCTGGTTTTACAACGAGCGGAAATCCCATTTCAGACGAAATTTCCTCACATTTTTCTTCGATCCTACTCATCTCACGCTGAGTAATGAGTTTCCAGTCGGCAGTTTTAACACCGTAGTCATCAAGCACCATATGTGTGTGCGATTTGTCCATGCATGAAGCTGCACCGAGAAGTCCGCAGCCAACATACGGAATTCCGGCAAGATCAAGAAGTCCCTGAACAGAGCCGTCCGCTCCCCTTTTTCCCTGAAGAAGCGGAAAAGCAACATCTATTTTTTTGACAGAAGTTTCACCGTTTTCAATGGTTATTATTCCCCTGTGAAGAGGATCAGGCGAAATTATTGCAGACGTGCAATCAGGATTAAGTTCCCATGCTCCCGACCTTATTTCTTCTGCATCTCCCGGAAAATAGAGCCATCTTCCTTTTTTGGTAATACCTATGCATATTACTTCATATTTATCCTCCGGAATTTTTCTGATAACATCTGCTGCGGAAGCAAGAGAGAGTTCATGTTCTCTGGACGTACCGCCGAAAATAACAGCAGCCTTTAACTTTGCCATATCATTCTCCTTTAACAATAGTAGTGCAAATTGAGTATATTCTATAGTCAATTTCAAGTATCACTATATTTTATCACATTTCACAAAAAACTGCAAGTATTTTTTGCGAAAATGAAAAAAAACACAGTAAAATTATAACGTAAAGTGCGATTAGGACAATTTTCAACACGAATTTTT
>CAJKFZ010000095.1 GCA_905199285.1 uncultured Ruminococcus sp. | reverse complement strand
GCGTGTTCACATGATATTCATGAAGATTTTTCGGGAGGTTTCTATTTAAATGTTAAAATCTATCAATTCCGGACTTCCCGTGCTTACGCCTGATGCGTTCCGTCCGGATACTGAAAAAACCATTTGCATTTCCGGTCATCGTGAAAGGTCGATAATCCCCTATCAGCACAACAAGATATACGGCGCTTTGACAATATCTGCCGTGAAACTGATGCTTTACAGATATATTGACATGGCAATAGAACGGGGATTTGAAAATTTTATAAGCGGACTCGCTACCGGAATTGATCTCTGGGCTGCGGAATATATTATAAAGAAGAAACAATCAAACAGCAATATAACTCTTATCGGAGTTATGCCGTATCTTCGTCATGCCGAAGTTTTTCCCACTGATTACAAAAAGCTTCTGGAGTATGTTGAAAAAAATTCGGATATCCTCATTTCAACAAACAGCGATCCGGAAATAATTTATAAGAAAACCTCGCCCGAAAAATATCTTTACCGTGACCGTAATTATTATATGGTCGATCGTTCATCTGCAATCATCGCTTTTCTCAACAATAATTCATCCTACACCGGAACGAGACAGACTGTAAGCTATGGCTATAAAACGGGAAGAAAGATCTGCCGTTTCAGTATTGAGGATATTTTTAAGATAATTGATGAATGCGGCACAGATATAAGAAACATAGGAAGACATATCGCATTTCTTGAAAATACTTTCGATTTTTCTTTCTGAATTTTTTTGAATCAGATGACCTTCTCATCATATTATACCACATTCGCAGAATTTTGCAAGAGGGCTTGAAAAATTCTTTCAACAGACTGTTGAATCTTATGTTTAAACATTCCTTAACACATATCTGATGTTGAAAATGTTGAAAAGGTTGTTGAATAACGATTTTCCGCACCATAATTTTTAACATTCCGATATGGAAAATTATTTTTATTCATTTTTCGATGAATATTTTCAAAAAACGATTATACGAATAGTTAATAAACGGTATAAGAAAAAATATGCCGATACGTCAGAGTCTATTTGGCATCTTTTTATGTGCGGATTTTCAGGCAAAATTTTGCTGAGGACAAGGCAGAAATCCGCAGGCAGGCTGTCGCCTTACAAGTATTTTTAACGCAGTCATCGGCAAAATTTTCCGAAAAGACGTGCGAACAAAGATGCTGAACAGGCTCTTATAGAACATAAAAAAGGAGATCTTATCATGGCAAAAAAGAAAATCGGACGCATTGCAGTTCCATTCCTCGTAACAATTTTTATCGGACTTATTGTTGTCGGCGGTGCAGCCTTGTTTATTTACAAACATTATATAGACACAGATGAAGCTCCGCCTAAGCCTCGTGCTCGCAATGTTGACACCGTTTCTTATGAGGACAACCACTCTATTTTGTTTATACTCAACGAACCTGATTTAAAATGCTCGTCAACCTTTGTACTGATGCGGTCAATTCCAAAAGATAAAAGGCTCGTTTTTATCGGTCTGCCAAGCAATATGATAGCCGTTGTTGACGGAAAACAGCAAAGTCTTAAAGGGGCTTTTGAACGTGGCGGCGGAGCAACTGCGCTTTCATTCGTCGAAAATGTTATTGGAGTTTCTATCGACAGATATATGACCTTCGGTTCAGAAGCTTTTAAAAGAGCCTGCGATATAATGGGATGCGTTTCTTATCCTGTAGACGCAGAGATTGCCGGTCTTAAAAGCGACGGAAGTTTTCAGAATCTCAACAGCGAGCAGATGGAGGTTTTCATCACATACTCCATGTTCAGTGGCGGAGAACCTGAACGAGCTTTTAAAGCGGCTTCTATGCTTTCATATATGGTCAATGGTGCGGACGGAAAATATGTCTCCGACAGCCTTGATAACAGCTTCAATACCATTATAAATATGACAGACGTCGATTCAAATATTACTTCAGTGGATTACAAAAACAGGAAAAATGCCGTAAAAAATATGTTTGAATACGGAAACTCCATTGCAATTGCTATTCAGATCGACGGAACTGTCGCCGGCGAGGATTTCATGCCAAACTCTGAGCTTATAAAAAGTATCGTTGAACAATATTTCAGCGAATGATAACGGAGGATTTCTATGCATAATATTTTCGATTCCCATTCACATTACGCAGATCACGCTTTCGACTCCGACCGCTCCGAAATTCTTGAAAAACTCCCTGAAAACGGCATAAAATATATCATGCTCGCAGCTTCCGGACTTGACGATACAGCCAAAAATTCAGAACTTTCGTCAAAATACGGCTACATATATTCCTCAGCCGGAATTCATCCGGAAAATGTCGGCAGCGTTCCGGAAAATTATCTTGATATCATACGGAAAACCGTCCGGTCTAATCCGAAAATCAAAGCCATAGGCGAAATCGGTCTTGATTATCATTACGAAGGATATGACCGTGCAAAGCAGATAAAACTTTTCAAAGATCAGCTTGAGCTTGCGGACGAACTTGAACTCCCGGTTATCATACACAGCCGTGACGCAACTGAAGATACAATGAACATACTGCGCGAATATAAGCCGAACGGAGTCGTTCACTGTTTCAGCGGTTCGGCTGAAACTGCGGCAGAAGTAATAAAACTCGGTCTTTATATCGGATTTACAGGAGTTCTTACATTTAAAAATGCTAAAAAGGCTCTGAAAGCGCTCGAAACTGTTCCGCTGAACAGACTCCTTTTTGAAACCGACTGTCCATACATGGCGCCTGTTCCGTTCAGGGGAAAACGCTGCGACAGTTCAATGATAAGATATACTGCCGAAAAAGCTGCGGAAATAAAAGGTATCCCGGTTCAGGAGCTTCTCGATATTACCTGCCGCAACGCTATGGAATTTTACAATATTCAATAAATAAGAGGTTTGATCTATATGTATTACTGCTGCGGAATTACTGAAAAAGGAATTATGCCGCATAACGAGGACGCTATGCTTATCGGTTCAGATGTTGCCGATTCAGGTTCTTCGGAACAAAATATACACGCTCCGTTTATTGCGGCTGTTTCAGACGGCGTATCGGGTGAACGCTCCGGCGAAGTCGCTTCAAAAATGTGCCTTGAACTTGTCCGTGATATTCATTACAGCGGAATAATCCGTCTTGATATACGGCTTCACGAGATACATCGACAGCTTGCCGAATACAGCGCACAAAATCCTGAAACACACAATATGCAGGCTACACTGTGCGGGATCGCTGTTGACGAAAAAGGCGGTATACTGAGCTTTAACGTAGGAGATTCAAGGCTTTACCGTTTCCGTCACGGACGTATCAGTCAGATATCACGAGATCAGTCGCTTGTTCAGCTTTTGTACGAAGAAGGCACCATAACTTTAGAACAGCGAAGGACTCATGTTCACCGTAATATTATTTTTCCAGCATTCGGAAATATCAATACCGTTCCCAAAATAGACATAACTCCCATTGAGGGAGGTCTTGAGCGTGGGGATGTTCTTCTACTCTGCACAGACGGTATCTCGGACTATCTTTCTCCCCTCGATATGGAGGAATTTCTTGAGCTTCCAAAAAAGCTCCCGGAACGTCTGGAGCTTATGGTCAAAAGCGCACTCGAAAAAGGCTGTAAGGATAATCTTACAGTTATAGCGATCGTGGAGGCATGATACTACAAAAAAAGCTGTCACAAATCAATGTGACAGCTTTTATTTTCATATTATCTTTTGCTAATAGTCTGATTCTCAGGAGCATCCTTTTCGATGATTCCTTTAAGACCGGCAGCAAGACCGGCAAGTCCCTGAATCTCGCTTGGAATGATAATTTTCGTTGCCTTTCCGTCGGCAGCCTTTGCAAACGCTTCAAGCGATTTAAGCTGGATTACTCCGTCATTAGGATTTGCATTATTCAGCTTTACGATACTCTCAGCAAGAGCCTGCTGTACCATTTCGATCGCCTGAGCTTCACCGGTTGCTTCAAGAATTTTCTGCTCTCTTACAGCGTCTGCACGAAGTATCATTGCCTGCTTCTGAGCTTCTGCCTCAAGAATCTGAGATTCCTTTTTAGCCTGCGCACGAAGGATCTGAGATTCCTTTTCACCCTCTGCAACTAAGATCTGAGACTTTTTATCACCCTCTGCCTGAAGAATCTTTTCACGGCGTTCGCGCTCGGCTTTCATTTGCTTCTCCATAGCGTCCTGAATCTCACGTGGAGGGAGAATATTTTTAAGTTCAACACGGTTTACCTTAATTCCCCAGCGGTCTGTAGCCTGATCGAGAATAGATGTTATCTTAGTGTTTATAACGTCTCTTGAAGTGAGCGTAGCGTCCAGCTCAAGTTCACCAATGATGTTACGAAGAGTTGTTGCCGAAAGATTTTCAATAGCCTGAAGAGGTCTTTCAACACCGTAAATGTACTGTTTTGAATCTGTTACCTGATAGAAAACGACGGTGTCTATCTGCATTGTTACGTTATCCTTTGTGATAACAGGCTGCGGCTTGAAGTCTACAACTTTTTCTTTAAGAGAAACCTTACCGGCGATTCTGTCTACAAACGGAACAAGAATATGAATTCCCGTCTGCCATTCTGCATGGAACGAACCGAGACGCTCAACTACAAAAACGTGAGCCTGCGGAACGATCCTGAAGCTTCTGATAATAACGATCAGCAGAAAAATCACAACTGCCGCAATAATAATTCCAAAAATGTCCATAAAAATACCTCCGAATAATCTGTTTTCATGATAAGAAAACGAGCGTTAAACCTCTGTTTCCTGTTTTAGTTTGATTGAAACGACAAGCTTTGTTCCCTGAACCTTTTCCACTTTGACAATACTTCCAATCGGAATTATTTCGTTTTCTGACAAAGCGGCTGCACTCCAGTCAACTCCGCTTAAAGTTACTCTTCCTGTACCCTTATCCTGATCTATTTCCTCTATAACAGTAGCGGTCTTTCCTATGTAAAGACCTGTATTAGTGGAAACATGCCCCTTATTCCGACGCTTTTTCAGATACGGGAACGTGATAAGCAGGAATGTTCCTGATGCCAGAATAAAGATGCAAAGCTGCGCAAGCAGACTCATTTCAAAGAAACAAGTGAAGATAAGCGTTACAAGCGCTCCTACAGCAAACCAAATTGAAACGAGCTGAACAGTTGTAAGCTCTGCAATAACAAAAAAGACAAATACGGCTGCCCAGATGAATACCTCCAAAGTTAAATCCCCCTTTCTGCGAATTTGTATCCCTACGAACATTATTATACACCATTTCAACATATTTTTCAAGGGGAAAATTTATGATTTCATCATTTCAACATAATTTGCTTGATTTCCTATTACAATAGTGATATAATAATTAAAACTAACCTTGAATGAGGAGCATTTATAATGATTTATACCGTAACTTTTAATCCTGCCATCGACTATGTTGTAAAAACAAATGAAATAAATCTCGGATGTGTAAACCGCTCTGTTTCAGAGGAGATATTCTTCGGAGGAAAGGGCATAAATGTTTCCATAATTCTTGCCGAACTTGAAGTTAAGTCTATCGCTCTCGGATTTACTGCCGGATTCACCGGAAAGGCTATTGAAGACGGCGTTAAACAAATGGGTATTGAAACGGATTTCGTCCGACTTGAAAAAGGCAATTCCCGTATCAATATTAAAATTAAATCGAATGAAGAAACCGAGCTTAACGGTCAGGGGCCTGATATCGACAGCAAAGCTCTTAACGAACTTTTTGAAAAGCTTGATAAGCTTCAAAGCGGAGATACTCTCATTCTCGCCGGAAGCATTCCCAACAGTCTGCCGTCAGATATCTATGAGAAAATTCTGAAAAGAATGTCCGGAAAAAACATCAGAACTGTTGTCGATGCAACCCAAGATCTGCTCCTGAACGTTCTGAAATACAAGCCTTTTCTGATAAAACCCAATAACTTCGAGCTTGGGGAAATTCTCGGAGTCGTTATTGAATCCGATGAAGATATCGAAAAATACGCCCGGAAACTTGCTGAAATGGGGGCAAGAAATGTCCTTGTTTCAATGTCTGAAAACGGAGCTATTCTTCTTGATGAAACAGGTAAGATTCATAAATGCAGCGCTTTCTGTGGAGAAGTAAAAAATTCAGTCGGTGCAGGAGATTCAATGCTCGCCGGATTCGTCGCCGGAATCGGAGATAATAACGATTACGAATACGCCCTTAAACTCGGGACTGCCTGCGGAGGAGCAACAACTTTCTCCGAAGGTCTCGCAGTCCGGGAAGAGATTCTTGAACTATTGAATCAGATATAAAGGGGTACTCTGTCCCCCTTATACCCCCTGCCAAAGGTTTATTAAACCCTTTGGAAACCCGGTATTAATTATTTTCATTACCTCGTAAAGAGGTAATGAAAATAATTAGGGCGAATGCTCACAGGAAGTGCAAGATTTCAGTAAAGAATAAGGCGAATAAAGTTCTCCTTATATTGCTCAAACATCAAGGTCAATTTCAAAAAAGGGCTGATACACGAATCATGTATCAGCCTTTCGTTGTTTAATATGTTACAATAGTACCTGCCGGAAATTCCTTTATTTTTCCCAGAAGATAATTCTGCATCGTTACAACATCGGCGATGTTTACTTCATCGTCACCGTTTAAATCTGCAACAGCTTTATGCAGATTGCTTTTTACAATAGATGGATCTATTACGGCTTTCCTCATCAATACCAGATCGAACGAATCTATCTTCATATCAAGATCAAGATCGCCTACAAGAAGTTGTCCGGAGGGAATCGTTATCTCCTCTTTTTCGGTATAAACATAATCCGGTTCGGTAACCTCTTTGAAATTAACACGGAAATAATCCATTGAACCGTTCATTCCGTCTCCGATAAGATAAACTGCGTCCTCTGAAATAATATCAACAGGATCTGCCGTAATCGAACCGCTTGCGGCGGTTTCTCCGTTTACGATAAGCTTTGCGGCGTCATCATTTATAACAATGCTCACCTTTGTCCATGCACCAAGCTCATAAGCATTTTCAGCAGTTATGCTCTGAATTCCGCTTCCGTCATTTATCTCAAAGATGAAGTTTCCGTTTTCAGCAGTCAGAGACATATATTCCTCATCGTTTCCAAAACGGAAAATCGAATTTTCTCCATTATCTCTGAGAAGAACTGCCGTCTGGTAGTCTGCGTCGTGAAGGGCCGCATAGGAGCTGTCGGCAGCAAGATATTGATCGCCCGTGAACGTAAGAACTCCCTTTGCGCTTGTTTTTTCCTCGTTCCACACAGGAGCTCCGTAAGCGGCAGCGTAGGTTGAAGTGAAAGTATCTGCGGCGATTTCAGAGCTGTCTGAACTGAATTCCAATCCTGCATACTGACCGTCGTTATACGGACGGCTGTTTACATAAGAATCCGGACTCGTCCAGCCGTAAACCGAACCTGTCTGAATGCTTCTGCCGGAATCATCATAGTAGTCACCGTCCGGCATAGCCTGACCGGAAGCAGAACCCGTTGCCATACAATAAGCAACACCCTTGACCGTTGCATTTCCGCTTACCTTATAATCATTAAAAACAAGACCGCTTTCAAGAACTCTCGCATTTTCCGAAATAACGGAATTTCCCATAACTCCGGCATAATCGCCCACAATAGCGTTATCCCTGACCTGCGCTCTTTCAGCAACTACCGCATGACCTGTTATAACGGCATTTCCCGAAACCGTAGAATTTCCCGTAACAATTGCATAGCCGTCGATAACAGCATTTCCGCTTACTGTAGCATTACCGAGAACTTTTGCGTTTTTGCCGACATATACAGAATCATCGACTCTTGCCGACGCAGCAACGAATCCGCCTCCATTCGGGTGAAAGTTTCCGTTAGGCATTGCATCGACAATACCGTAACCATGATCGTAAATACTCTGCTTTATTTCCGCACCGTCTATCGTAACGGCATAAGGATATCTTGTTTTACTGAGGAACGGATAATTGTTCTCATCAAATTCACCCTCACCGTAAGCCCACGGAACTCCGACCTGCATGAGCGTATCAACATCGGGAGTTGCCGTTACTGTGAGATAAGCGGCAGAATCAGTATTGATGTCGAATGCCATTGAGGCAGATTCGCCGGAAGTGAAAAGATCTGAATATCTGGTTTTTCCGTCTCTCTGCTCAATAACGAGACAAGCTCTCCAGTCTGCTCCCTTAACGCTTGTAAGACCTTCAAGGTTTACCGTAACGCTGTTTCCCGTAACATTAAGAGGAACGATATTAAGTCCCATCTGCTGCGGAGCACGTTCAGTCGGGACGGTGTAATAATTGTCGCTCTTGCTGCTTTTTTCAAGTATAGTATAAATTTCTCCCCAG
Source organism: uncultured Ruminococcus sp. (assembly GCA_905199285.1). Classification (GTDB taxonomy): domain Bacteria; phylum Bacillota; class Clostridia; order Oscillospirales; family Ruminococcaceae; genus Ruminococcus. The sequence continues at coordinate 1,408 of CAJKFZ010000095.1, read as the reverse complement.
TTCCAGTCTCCTCTGTTGAAAAGCTCATTCTGACGTGCTTTGTAGCGATCCTGCATTTTCAGATCAAGAGTTGCCATACGTTTCGCATAGTGTCCGAGAGTGTCTTTTAAATCAGCTCCGGCAAGGCGGTCAATTTCGAGATAAGGGTACTCGTTGACATTTCCCTGCTGCATAAGATTTTTTATGAAATCGCTGCCGTAGCCGTCAAGATTGTCAGGATTTTCCGTGAGATACTGCAAAAATGCCCATGAAGCATAGTTATCTCTTCCGAGAATAGGCGTAAAACAGAGGTTTTTCATGTATGTTTCAAAATAGTCCGTACCGCTCGCAGGATCATTCACCCACTGCTGATAGTAGTCGGAATAAAGGAACTGCTCACGGTACCAGTTTCCGATAGCCTCCCACCATGCCTGAACGTATTTGTTGTCGTTCCAGCCAAGCTGATGAGCCGTTACAACGTGTCCGAATTCATGCGGCAGAACCCATGAGGGATTCGGAGAATTCTGCATAGCTCCAACGCAGCAGAACATGAACGCATACCCCTGACTGTCATAACCCATATATGCCCAGTCATCGGTGAACGGACTAAGTCCGGTTCCCGAAATATAGAAATTCACCTTATACTGCTTGCCGTCACGAAGCCCCATATTCACCGATTGCGTCGGCGGTTCCATTGAAAGCTCGTTCATGTAAACGTCCCAGCAGGCTTCAAGATGCTTTGCATTTTCTTCAAGAAAGCTCTGCGTGATTTTACTTGAATCAGCGCCGTTTTTGCCCCATATAAACTGAAAATGCTCCGATTCCCAGCGGTTTACATCCTCGTTAGCGCACCAGACGTCTCGTGTTTGCAGTTCGTCAGCCGCTTCTGCGACTTCGCTGTACGGAACAAAATTTACTGCCCCAAGGGTTAATGCTGCTGCGGAAATGACCGAAGCAGATTTTTTTATAAATTTTCTCATAACAATCACCATCCATTTTAAAAATTCGTACCGATCTGCCTATTGACCCATTTTATACAATAAATATATCTTAACACTTTTTTTATATTTTGTCAATATTATTTGTGAAAGTTCGCAAAAATCTTGCCACAATTTGAGCCAAATCCTAATACTTCAATTTAAATTATGATATAATCGTCCTTAGAATATTTAACAATCGGAGGATACATAGTTATGGCTATAATAAAATTGCGATTTACTTTTCGACTTAATCCAGATGAAAACGTTAAATTTAAAAAAATTGCTGAAAATGAAAACCGCTCAATGGCAAATATGATTGAAACCTTAGTAAAGCAAAAAATACATCAATATGAAAAGAAAAACGGAGAAATAATGATTACTGATGAAGATTGGTCTGACCTTTTGCTCTAAAAATTTTATATTCCAATTTTTATTTTTTTAAACGCATA
>CAJKFZ010000094.1 GCA_905199285.1 uncultured Ruminococcus sp. | reverse complement strand
GTATGAAAACAAAAATATTTAAAGCCGCAGTCTGCTTGTGCGCTTTATCGCTCTCTGCCTGCGGAAAAAAACAAAATTCAATCACCATGCCGGACGGCAGACTTGACAAATGCAGTCTCCGTTTTTCATGGTGGGGCGGCGATGACCGCCACGAAGCAACTCTGGAAGCAATAAAGCTTTGGAACACGCTTCATCCCGAAATTGAAATAATCCCCGAATACGGCGGATGGGACGGCTGGACCGAAAAAGTCGCTTCACAGACAGCCGGAAATACCGAACCCGATATCATGCAGATCAATTACGATTGGCTCGTTTCGCTCTCTCCCGAAGGAGACGGTTTTTACGATCTTTCTCTACTTAATGAAAATCCGGAGCTGCCTGTATTTCTCGACCTATCCGGATTTGATGAAGAAACGCTCTCTTTCGGCGTAAGAAACGGAAAGCTCAACGCTGTTACAGTTTCTCTTTCAGGAAGAGGATTATTCTACAATTCCAACGTTTATAAAAGCGTCGGAGCAGTCTATCCCGAAACATGGGATGAACTGCTTACCCTCGGTGAGAAATTCGGCGAAAAAGGTCTCTATCCCCTCGACCTGGATATTCAGTCGGGAGGAACGGCATGGTATCTTGCAGTCGTTTATATGCAGCAAAAAACGGGTAAGGAATTTATAACGATGAACGGCGAACTAGGTTTCACTCAGGAGGATATCAAAGAAGCTCTCGATTTCTATAAAAGACTTGAGGACAATCACGTTATACGAACTATCCGTGCAAGAACCGATGAAGACGGCAATGCGGCTCTTTATGAATCGCCTGAATTTATCGGAGGAAACGTTGCCGGAGTTCTTGAATGGGGAAGCTCTGTCGGGAAATACGAATCTGTTCTCGATGAAGGCGTTCTCGAAGCAGGACCTCTTCTGACCGGCGAAAACGGCTCTTCCGGCGGCTGGATGGTAAAACCCTCGATGCTTTACGCTATATCGAAAAAAACTTCTCATCCCGATGAAGCTGCTGCATTTATGGATTTTCTCCTAAATAACGAAGAGTGCGCCGTAATTCTTGGAACTTCAAGGGGCATTCCGGCTTCATCATATGCGGAAAACGCTTTGGAAAAAAGCGGCGGACTTTCCGGTCTTGCCGAGGAAAACGACAAGCTTCTCGAACAGCTTGATACCGTTACTATAAGTCCATATATGGAGCTTTCGAGGATGAAGGAAATTTACAACACAGCAATTGAAAGCGTTTCTTACGGAATATCCGACACAGATTCTGCCGCAGCGAAAATGTATGAAGAAATAAACGCATATCTTGAAAGAGTGAGAAAATGAAAAAGAGAACCTACAGCAATCCGGTCGGTGTAAGCCGATTTGCGGGGCTTCTTCTTATATCTCCGTTTATAGCCGGATTTCTTATCTTCACGCTCTATCCGTTCGTCAGCTCGTTCATTCTTGGATTAACTGATTATAACGGAAATGCAGCTCCGGAATTTACTGGTTTTGAAAACTACATACATCTTATTAAATCGGAAAATTTCCGCAACGCTGTTAGGGTAACGCTGAAATACGCTGTGATACTTGTTCCGGCAAAACTGATTTTTTCCCTGTTTACGGCAATCATTTTAAGTCTTGAAATAAAAGGGATGGGATTTTTCCGGACAGCTTTCTATATCCCCTCTATTCTTGGAGCAAATCTCTCTGTCGTTATCATGTGGCAGTATCTTTTCACGTCAAAAGGACTGGTAAATCAGTTTCTTGAACTCATGGGCGCCTCTCCGGTAAGCTGGTATGGGAGTCCGGATAAGGCGATATTCATTATAATTCTGCTGCGTTTATGGGAATTCGGCTCAACTATGATAATTTTCCTCACAGCAATGAAAAATATTCCAAAAGAGCTTTACGACGCTGCAAAGGTTGACGGCTGCGGCAGTGTAAGAGCATTCTTTTCCATAACTCTTCCTCAGCTTCGGGAAGTGATATTCGTCAACCTTATCCTGCAAATTATAGCTGCTTTTCAGGAATTCAACGCACCATACATGATAACTTCCGGAGGTCCGCTTAAAAGTACCTACACCCTCGGAATGCTGATTTACGATGAAATGTTCCGCTATAATGAAACAGGTATCGCAAACGCTGTTTCATGGCTTCTTTTCATGATAATTGCGGCGGCAGTAGCTTTTATGTATATCATTTCCGGCTGGATGAAGCGGAGGGACGAGAAATGATAAAACATCTGAAAAAACACATTATAGCCTATAGTCTGCTTTTGTCTGTCTCAGTAGTCATGCTTTACCCGCTGCTCTGGCTTCTCGGAGCTTCTTTCAAGAGCAACGAGGAAATTTTCAGTTCGGTCGGAATAATCCCCAAAAGCTTCGATTTCAGCGTTTTTAAAGCTGCATGGCAAACCGTTACTCCATATACAATGGGACATTACTTTCTCAACACTTTTATAATAATACTTCCAAAAACTGTGTTTGCAGTTATATCGTCGGTTCTTGTTGCATACGGCTTTTCAAGGTTTGATTTTCCCTTTAAAAAGCTGTTTAAAGCTCTTCTGCTCACAAGTATGCTCATGCCGTCGATAGTAACGATAATGCCGATGTTTCTTATGTGGAGCAAACTGAAACTCCTCGATACATATATCCCTTTGACTCTTCCTGCGCTGTTTGCGGCAGAGGGAATGTTTGTATTTATTTTGATACGATTCTTTGATGCAGTTCCGAAAGAGTTTGACGAAGCTGCAAGAATAGACGGCTGCGGCTCGCTGAAAACTCTGATATTCATACTTGTTCCGTCCATAAAACCGGCGATAATCTCGATAGCAGTTTTCACATTTTTGTGGACTATGAACGACTTTTTAAATCCGCTGATAATGATTCAGTCAGTGGAAAAATATCCGCTCTCGCTCGCACTAAGACTATCGGTAGACAGCACAGGACAGAGCTATGAACAGCGGAAAATCATCGCATTATCGGTTATAGGACTTATTCCGTCTATAATCGTTTTCGCCATTGCGCAGAAAAAATTTGTCGGCGGTATCGCAACAGGAGGCTTAACAGGATGAATCACCCTCAGATTTGGGATGAAACTGTAAAAAAATATATCGAAATGCTGATTCTCCCCTCTGATCCGGCATTTCCACTCTGGAACAGAGAAAATTTCATCTTTCGCAAAAAAACAAAATGGAACTATATTGACGGTTGTATGATCTCCGCAGTAATCAGACTCTACGAGCTGCTCGGCGATAAGCGGCTTCTTGACTACGCTGTCGGATTCACAGACTGCTATGTTGATGAAAGCGGTGATATACCGTCGATGAATTTACTTGACTACAATCTCGACAACGTAAACGGAGGAAGAAACCTTCTCTGGCTTTATAAAAAAACCGACCATAAAAAATATATTCTTGCCGCCGGAAAAATCATGGATCAGCTTAAAAATCAGCCGAGGCTTCAATGCGGAAACTTCTGGCACAAAGCTATCTATCCGAATCAGATATGGCTTGACGGAACTTATATGGCGTTTCCGTTTATGGCGGAATACGCTGTTTCACAGGACAAACCCGAGCTTATATCCGATATCATCTCTCAGCTTGAAAACATCCGCCGACTTATGAAAGACGAAAAAACCGGACTTTATTTCCATGGCTTCGATGAAACACGTTCATCAGTCTGGGCGGACAGTTCAAGCGGACTTTCCAGAAATTTCTGGCTTCGCTCAATGGGGTGGCTCTGCGCAGCTCTTGCCGACCTTTGTGAAATTCTTCCCGAATGCGATGTTTTTCGTGATATGCTCGCAAAGCTCCTCACGTCCCTCTCGGTTTATGCAAACGAGGACGAAATGCTCTTCCAGCTTCCGGCTCTGCGTACGCTTAAAGGGAACTATCCCGAAACAAGCGGAACGCTTCTTTTTGCCTATTCTGCCATAAAAGCGTATCGTCTGAACATTGTCAGCGAAAACATAAAATCTGCCGGAATAAAGGCATTCTCGGCAGTTATGGAAAAATATATAAGCGAAGGCGAAAACGGCTTGCCAATTCTTGAAAACATCTGCCTGACGGCTGGTCTGGGCATGGGAAGAGACGGCTCGGCGGAGTATTATCTATCGGAAAAAATCACTCAGAATGACGCAAAGGGAATCGCGCCCCTGCTTATGGCATACACTCAGATCAAGGAGCTGAATCAAATATGAATAATTTTTTGGGACATCTTAAAACGATCATCCGTCACCATCACAAGGTAATGGAGCATTGCTTCAAGGCGGGGATTTTCTGGCGTGGATTGACGCATGACCTGTCGAAATTTTCACCGACAGAGTTTATCCCCGGAGTTTTATACTATCAGGGAACACGAAGTCCGAACGAGCGTGAACGTGAAAAAAGAGGCTATTCAAAGGCTTGGATGCATCACAAGGGACGAAATCGTCATCATTTTGAATACTGGACGGATTACAATACCAAGACAAAAAAATTAGAGCCTGTTCGTATGCCGGATGAATTTATTTATGAAATGTTCTGCGACCGGGTTGCGGCTTCAAAGATTTATAACGGTGAAAATTATACAGATAATATGCCGCTTGATTATTTTTTAAGAGCAAAGCACAGAAGAATAATTGAAACGAAAACTGCACAAAAGCTGGAATTTTTACTGCGGATGCTGGCAGAAAACGGAGAAGACGAAGTTTTCAGATATATAAAAAGACAGAGGAAAAGACATAAGTAAAAACTTGTCCTCACAAGATATTTTCTAAAAAATGCGAAGCTGGGAAAACTCCCGGCTTCGCTGTTTTTTATTCTAAATATTGTTTCAGATATTTTCCCGTATAGGAACTTTCACACTGCGCAACTTCTTCCGGGGTTCCGGCAGCTACAACTGTTCCGCCGCCGTCGCCTCCCTCAGGTCCGAGATCAATAATATGGTCGGCAACCTTTATCACATTAAGATTATGTTCAATAACAAGAACCGTATTTCCCTGATCGGTAAGGCTTTGAAGAACGTCTATCAGCTTGTGAACGTCAGCCGTATGAAGTCCGGTAGTCGGTTCGTCGAGAATGTATATCGTCTTTCCGGTGGCTCTCTTGGAAAGCTCGGTTGAAAGCTTTACTCGCTGAGCTTCTCCGCCCGAAAGAGTAGTCGCCGGCTGACCGATTTTAATATATCCCAAACCGACTTCCTGCAATGTTTTAAGCTTTCTTGCGATCTTCGGGATATGCTCAAAAAAGACAACTCCCTCGTCAACGGTCATCTCCAGAACATCGTATATCGACTTGCCCTTATAATGGACCTCAAGAGTTTCACGATTATATCTCCGTCCCTTGCATACCTCGCATGGAACGTAAACATCCGGAAGAAAATGCATCTCGATTTTGATGATTCCGTCACCCTCGCACGATTCACAGCGTCCTCCCCTGATATTGAAAGAGAAGCGTCCGCTTGTATATCCCCTTGCCTTAGCGTCGGCAGTTTTGGCAAAAAGCTCACGAATATCAGTAAAAACTCCGGTATAAGTCGCCGGATTTGAACGTGGCGTTCTTCCTATCGGAGACTGATCTATGCAAATGACCTTATCGAGATTTTCAAGTCCGCTCATCGACTTGAACTCGCCTGATCTCACCTTTGCACGATTGAGTTTTGCTGCAAGATGCTTATGGATTATGCCGTTTACAAGCGAAGATTTACCCGAACCTGAAACTCCGGTAACGCAGATAAGCTCGCCCAGCGGAATTTTAACATCAATATTTTTCAGATTATGCTCAGATGCGCCATGAACAGTGAGGAACTTTCCGTTGCCCTTACGGCGTTTTTCGGGAAGCTCTATTTTTTTTCTGCCTGAAAGATACTGTCCAGTTATAGACTTTTTACATTTGAGGAGTTTGTCAACTGTTCCGGCAAAAACTATCTCTCCGCCGTTCACTCCTGCCCCGGGACCAATATCCACAACATAGTCTGCGGCAAGCATAGTATCGTCATCGTGCTCTACAACGATAAGAGTATTTCCGAGATCACGCAGTCTTTTCAGCGTTGCGATAAGCTTATCGTTGTCACGCTGATGAAGTCCGATAGACGGTTCATCAAGTATATAAAGCACCCCCACAAGCGAAGAGCCTATTTGAGTAGCAAGACGTATTCTCTGACTCTCACCGCCGGAAAGAGTTCCCGAAGAACGTGACAGCGTTAAATATTCAAGACCAACGCTGCTTAAAAATCCAAGACGTTCCTTTATCTCTTTGACAATACGCTCGCCGATAAGACTTTCCTGCTTAGAAAGCTTTATATCCATGAAAAATCCGAGAGCGTCCTTAACTGATAAACCTGTAATATCGGCAATATTTTTATCACCGACAGTAACGGCGAGATATTCGTCACGCAGACGTTTTCCCTTACATTCCGGACAAAGAGTTTCGCTCATACACTCCTCAATATCCGCTTTCGAGTAAGAGCTGTGCGAATCACGATAGCGGCGTTCAAGATTGTTTATAACGCCCTCAAACTTAACTCTGTCCTTTCCTCCGCCCATATAAGGAGGACGATCAACTTCTATCTCTTCTTCCGTTCCGTAAAGGAAATAGCCAAGCTGCTGTTTTGTAAGCTTTTTTACAGGAACATCAAGAGGAATATTGTAAGCCTTTGATATAGCATTATAATACATCATTGCGATGGAAGTATCCTCAAGAGTATTCCATCCACTGGCACTGATAGCGCCTTCGAGAATAGAAAGCTCTTTATTTGGAACTACAAGCTCTGGATCGACATGAGTGAAAACTCCAAGTCCGGTACATTTCGGGCAAGCTCCCATAGGATTATTGAACGAGAACATAACTGGCTCAAGCTCTCCGACGCTGATATTATGCTCCGGACAAGCGTAGCTCTGCGAGAAAACTATCTCTTCGCCGTCCACGATACTCACAACGGCAAGACCGTCGGTCAGACTGAATACAGTTTCAAGACTGTCGGTAAGACGAGTTTTGATGCTCTCTTTGACAACAAGACGGTCTACAACGATCTCGATATTATGCTTTTTATTTTTTTCAAGCTTTATTTCTTCGGCAAGGTCGTACATTATCCCATCTATGCGGACACGGACATAACCGCTCTTTTTCGCCTTGTCAAGCTCTTTTGCAAACGTTCCCTTGCGTCCTCTTGCAATTGGAGCAAGAAGGAGTATCTTCGTTCCCTCCGGAAGCGCCATAACGTTATCGACCATCTGATCGATGCTCTGTTTTGAGATAACACGTCCGCAGACAGGACAATGGGGAATACCTATTCTTGCATAAAGCAAACGAAGATAATCGTAAATTTCGGTAACTGTTCCGACAGTTGAACGAGGATTTTTAGATGTAGTTTTCTGGTCAATAGAAATTGCCGGAGAAAGACCTTCAATGCTGTCCACATCCGGTTTTTCCATCTGACCGAGGAACATTCTTGCATAAGACGAAAGACTCTCGACATATCTGCGCTGACCATCAGCATAGATAGTATCGAAAGCGAGTGAAGATTTTCCCGAACCTGAAAGACCGGTCATAACGATGAGCTGATCTCTTGGGAGTTCAAGGTCGATATTTTTGAGATTATTGGCTCTTGCGCCTTTAATGACGATTTTATTTTTCATTTTAACACTCCTAAAATAATACTGGGATTCCAAAGGTTGATTTCACCTTTTGGAAACTCATTATTAATTGTGCTTTGCACTCTTTTTTATTTCTTATTTTTCCTGTAATTCTTTTATTTTATCCCTAAGATATGCGGCATGTTCAAATTCAAGCAGCTTTGCCGCACTCTTCATCTCTGCCGTATACTTCTCTATAAGCTTCTTCTTTTCCGCCGCACTCATCTTTCCTCTTGTTTCTTTTTCTTCAATACTCTTCTTAGAGGTTATCTCAAGAACATCTCTTATTCCCTTGATTATCGTTTTTGGAACGATTCCATGCTCCTTATTATATGCCTGCTGTAAACTGCGGCGGCGTTCCGTTTCGGTAATTGCTCTTTCCATTGAGCCGGTAACGGAATCAGCGTACATGATTACCTGACCTCCTGCATTTCTCGCAGCTCTTCCTATTGTCTGGATAAGAGATGTTTCACTTCGCAGGAATCCCTCTTTATCGGCGTCGAGAATAGCGATGAGGCTTACTTCCGGAATATCAAGTCCCTCTCGGAGCAGATTTATTCCGACAAGAACATCAAATTCGCCGTTTCTAAGGTCTTTGATAATTTCCATTCGCTCGATAGTGTCTATATCGTGGTGAAGATACCGTATCTTAATACCCAGTCTGTCATAATACTGAGTAAGATCTTCAGCCATTTTCTTAGTTAAAGTCGTTATAAGAACACGCGCGTTTCTCTCTATACGGATATTTATTTCCGAAAGAAGATCGTCGATCTGTCCATCAACAGGCTTGACTATGATTTCAGGATCAACAAGTCCGGTCGGACGGATTACCTGCTCAACTATGATGTCGGTTTTTTCACGTTCTATCTGTCCGGGAGTTGCGCTGACATATATCGCCTGATTTATATGACTATTGAACTCGTCAAAATTAAGCGGACGGTTGTCCATTGCACTCGGAAGTCGGAAACCATACTCCACAAGAGTAGTTTTTCTCGCTTTGTCTCCGGCATACATGGCTCTTACCTGCGGAAGAGTTACATGGCTCTCATCCACGATAAGCAGAAAGTCATCAGGGAAGTGATCGAGCAGAGTCTGCGGAGTACTTCCGGCAGGACGTCCCGCAAGAACACGGGAATAATTCTCAATACCGCTGCAATATCCGACTTCTTTCAGCATTTCCATATCGTAATGGGTACGCTGTTCAATTCGCTGAGCCTCAATAAGCTTATTGTTAGAGGTAAAATAATCAACTCTTTCCGCAAGCTCGCTGTCTATTTCGGAAATAGCCCGGTCAACCATAGCGTCATCATAAACATAATGCGAAGCCGGAAAAACCGCCGCATGAGATACAACCGCCTTAACTTCTCCGGTAACGACATTTATCTCGGAAATACGATCTATTTCATCGCCGAAAAATTCCACACGAATAGCCGTATCGCTCCGGCTTGCCGGAAAGATCTCTACAACGTCTCCCCTTACACGGAATTTATTTCGCTCGAAAGCGATATCATTGCGTTCATAGCGAATTCGGACAAGTTCGCTGAGAAGCTGTTCTCTCGTCATTTCCGCTCCCTGACGTATAGAAACGACCATTGAACGGTATTCATCCGGACTTCCCAGAGAATAAATGCACGAAACGCTCGCAACGATAACAACATCTCTCCTTTCGGCAAGAGCTGTTGTAGCAGAATGACGCAGCTTATCTATCTCATCGTTTATTGACGAGACTTTTTCGATAAAGCTGTCGGTACTCGGAACATAGGCTTCCGGCTGATAATAGTCGTAATAAGAAACAAAGTATTCAACAGCGTTTTCGGGGAAAAATTCCTTGAATTCCGAACAAAGCTGCGCCGCAAGAATCTTATTATGCGCAAGAACGAGAGTCGGTTTATTCACACGGGCAATGACGTTAGCCATAGTAAAAGTTTTACCCGAACCGGTAACGCCAAGCAGTATCTGTTCTTTTTTGCCTGATTCAAGTCCCTGAACGAGCTGATCTATAGCCTTTGGCTGATCGCCTGCCGGGGCATATTCAGAGAATAATTTAAAATTGGACATAGGATATCTCCTTAAAAGCGTAATCACAATTACTATTATAACACATATTTCTAATAAAATAAAG
>CAJKFZ010000093.1 GCA_905199285.1 uncultured Ruminococcus sp. | reverse complement strand
GAATCCGAAAAATACATAAGGGAGATAATTTATTATGTCACAATTGGCAAAAAATACGTCCGCTTCGCAAAGCAGACGTGCTTTCACAACAAAAGAAATGGTCTTAACAGCTATGCTCACCGCAGTTATGGCTGTATGCTCGTGGATATCAGTTCCTGCTGAAATTCCGTTCACGCTACAGACTTTCGCTGTTTTCTGCGCTATCGGTCTGCTCGGAGGAAGAAACGGTCTGTTTTCGATTCTCGTTTATATTCTCCTCGGAGCAATCGGAATCCCCGTTTTTGCAGGTCCATCGGGGGGAATCGGCATCATTCTGGGAAATACAGGCGGATATATCGTCGGATTTGTCTTCATCGCACTCATCTGCTGGTTGACCGAAAAGCTCTTCGGCAACGGTCTTATCGTGAGAATTATTTCAATGCTCGTCGGACTTGCGGTTCTGTACGCTTTCGGAACAGCTTGGTTCATGTTCCTGTACACAAAGAATACAGGCGATGTTTCGCTGATTCAGGTCATGAAATGGTGCGTAACTCCGTTCGTTATACCTGATTTGCTCAAACTGGCTCTTGCTATCGTACTTACGGATAGAATCAAGAAATATGCGAAACTTTAAGCTTCGTCCGCATCACGGACTCTGCATCCGCTTCTTTGAGGGAAAAGGCTACAGTAGTGATTTTACCCGAAATATGGCGGAAATCATCGTCATGCTCAACCGTGACGATCCCGTTATCCAGCTTCATACGGACACTGACATCATTTGTCGAAGCTGTCCGGGAAACATTGACGGGCGCTGCAAAAGCTTCACAAAAGTTCAGAACTACGACAACGCTGTCCTTGATTTCTGCGGACTGAAAAATGGTCAGCAGATAAAGTGGAGCGAATTCAGTCATGCAGTCCAGACGAAAATCATCATGAAAAGCAAAAGAGAGTCCATTTGCGGAGACTGTCAATGGAACGAAATATGTTCAAAAAAAATACCGGAACTCTGATAGTTCCGGTACTTTTTTACTTTGTAAGGAAAAGTTTCAGCGCATCAAGCTGCTGATTGGCACAATTTCTGCCCATACGGTAAACTTCGAGAAGAGCTTTGGGGTTATGCTCAACACGTCTTACAGGGAGCGATTCCGGCGGAGCAATGACAAACGCACGTCCCTCAGATTCAGCTTTGCGGATGTATTTAAGTTCGCCGTTATACATTTTATGGCGGTTTTCCATTGTTTTAATGAAGTCAGGGTACTTCTTCAGAGTCATTTTCATAACCAGCATGAGCTTATTTTTGCCTTTTGTGTAGCTTCGTGGCTGAGTTAAAATGACCACATTTTTTTCGTACCCCGCTTTCTCCATAAATCTCAGCGGAATTGAGTCCGAAATACCTCCGTCAAGGAGCTTTCTTCCGCCTATTTCGACTATCCTTGAAGCCATTGGCATTGAAGCAGAGGCTCTGAGCCATTCAAGTCCGGTATCATCAAGTTTGTCGCAGCGATGATAAACCGGCTTTCCCGTTTCAACATCAGTGCAAACAGCATAAAACTCCATCGGCGATTTTTCGTAGGTTTCAAAGTCGAAAATATCAAGCTTTTCGGGGATTTCATGGTAGCAGAATTCCGCTCCGAACATATCCCCTGTTTTCACAAGCGAACGAAAGCTGCAAAAACGCTTATCACGGCAAAACCTCGTATTATAGCGGATAACTCTTCTCGGCTGACGAGATTTTATATTGCATCCGAATGCTGCTCCCGCTGAAACGCCTACAGCTCCGTCAAAAAGAAGATCTATATCGTTTTCCATGAGAACGTCAATTACTCCAGCGGTAAAAAGACCTCTCATAGCGCCGCCTTCCATAACAAGACCGTATTTCATCAAATGACCTCCTTAAACTTGCTGGGATACCGTCGCAGGAACTGCCTCTCCCTCAACGCTTTCGCCTTTATATAGGAACTTGAGGATTATCGGTGTTGCAACCGACGAAACGATAATAAGCAGAATTACCGAAGCAAAATATTTTGCGTCAAGCATTCCCTCAGAAAGTCCCTTTTTGGCTACGATAAGCGCAACTTCACCTCTGGTCATCATTCCGACTCCGACTTTAAGGCTGTCTTTGAGATTGAATTTCATCAGCTTAGCAGTCAATCCGCAGCCGATAACTTTAGTTAACAGGGCAACGAGTACGAAGAATAACGAAAACAGCAGAAGCTCACTGTTAAAGCCGTTGAAAGTCGTATTCAAACCAATGCTTGCGAAGAAAACAGGTCCGAAAATCATGTAGGAATTTATGTCTACCTTTCTTGCAATATAATCGGAATCCTGCAAACTGCAAAGGATAAGTCCTGCAACGTAAGCTCCTGTGATATCTGCAATACCGAAAAATTCTTCCGCTGCAAATGCAAGGAACATACAAAGAGCAAGTCCGAGGATCGGTATTCTTCTCTGATGCGGATATTTTTTGTCTATATACTTAAAAATATAATATGTAAGGAATCCGAGTCCGAAGCTGAAAACGATAAACAGTCCTGTGCGTATTACAACGTCAAGAGGCTGTGAATCGGGATTTTTCAGTCCGATAACGAATGTCAGAACAACGATTCCTATAATATCGTCAATGATTGCCGAGCTTGTTATCAGCGTTCCCGTTGTTCCTTTAAGATGACCAAGTTCTTTCAGCGTCTGAACCGTTATACCTACTGACGTTGCAGTCATGATCGTACCGATAAACACGGCTCTGTAAAAATCTTCGCTTCCGACTGCACTGAATCCATAGAAGCAGCTATACAAAAGCGTTCCTCCAATAAGAGGGATAAAAACTCCCACGCAGGCAATAAGCAATGCTTTCGGTCCTGTTTTGAGAAGATCACGCATATTCGTTTCAAGACCTGCTCCGAACATTAGCATAACAACTCCAATTTCAGCAAGCAGCGCAAGATAATCCGAAGCTCCAACAATATTGAAGCAAGCCGGTCCGATAAGAAGTCCAGCGATGATCTCTCCGACTACCTGCGGTCCTTTAAGTTTCTGAGCGATAAGTCCACACATTTTCGATGCCACGATTATAATGGCAAGGTCTTTGAAAAAAGCAATTCTGTCCATAATAGCAACACTTTCCTTTATTCATTGTTTTTTGCAATAATCATTATATCACTGTAAAAGAAAAAATGCAACTATTTTAAAGCAGAAAATCGAATCAACAACATTGAGTTTTTTGTGCATATAATGTGGACATAACATCAACTTAAGGAGTTTTGCTCACTGCACTCTTTTCAAAAGAGCGTTCATTCTATGGGCATTCTGCCTTAATTATTAAAAATACTCCATAAAGGAGTATTTTTAATAATTAAATTGTGGGTTTCCAAAGGGTGGATTCACCCTTTGGCAGGGGTACGGGGACAGCGTCTCCGCTTAAGCTGACATCATTGCTTATATAACCGAAAATGCCTGTTTCAAGGTTGAAACGGGTATTATTTCTATACTGTAGTCCTTCTGATTTACAGAAGTCATAGACTGTTTCGGTACAATGCAGGTTCTGAATCCCATTCGCTCAGCTTCACGAATACGCTGTGTTATATGCGAAACGGAGCGGATCTCTCCGCCAAGACCTATCTCACCGAAAGCAATAACGTCCTCGCTGACGGGCTTATCCATAATTCCTGAGAAAAGAGCCATAGCTGCCGGAAGATCGCCCGCCGGCTCATCAAGACGGAATCCGCCGACTATGTTCAGGTAAATATCAAGCGAACCCATAAAAATTCCAAGTCTTTTTTCAAGAACTGCAATAATTATGTTAAGACGGTTGAAATCAAATCCGGTAGCTGTTCTTCTCGGTGCAGAATAGCTCGATTTTGAAGCGAGCGTCTGAACTTCTGCAAGAATAGGTCTGCTGCCCTCCATAACGCAGGCAACACACGTTCCTGAAACATTATGAGGTCTGCCCGAAAGGAGCATCTGAGATGGATTCTCAACCTCACGCAGCCCCCTGTCGATCATTTCAAAAACTCCGATCTCGTTAGTCGAACCAAAGCGGTTTTTCACGGCTCTTAAAAGCCGGTAGCTCTGATGGCGTTCGCCCTCGAAATGCAGAACAGCGTCCACGATATGCTCCATTACCTTTGGTCCGGCAATTGCGCCGTCCTTATTAACATGACCTACTATTATAATAGGTATCTCCTGACTTTTCGCTGTATGCATAAAAAGATTCGTGCATTCACGCACCTGAGTAAGACTTCCCGGACTGGAAGTTATTCTTCCGATACTCATAGTCTGGATAGAATCAATAATTACAATATCCGGAACAGCATTGACTATGGTCGCTGAAATCGACTCCGCATCAGTCGCTGTAAGGATATATAGATTTTCCGTATCAACTCCGAGACGCTGCGCACGAAGTTTAATCTGTCTTGCCGATTCTTCTCCTGAAACATAAAGTATCGAATGTTCCTCACCCAGGAACTGACAGATTTGAAGCAGAAGCGTACTCTTTCCGATTCCGGGTTCACCTCCGAGAAGAACGAGCGAGCCCTTTACAAGTCCGCCGCCAAGAACTCTGTTCAGCTCCCCAATTCCCGTATCGTAACGGACATCGCTGTCAACGCCGATATTTTCAAGCTCTAAAATTTTATCGGTCAGGTCGGCTGCTGCCTGAGCAGAGGAACGTCCTGATGAAGCCGGAGCGTTGTCTGCAAGTTCTTCCTCAAAGCTGTTCCATGCACCGCAGGAAGGACATTTTCCGTTCCACTTCGAGCTTTCGTATCCGCACTGATTGCAGGTGTAAATATAACGTGATTTAGCCATTTTCAACTCCTTTACTGAAATGCTGAGATGATATATTCGTCACTTAAAATAAATTTTCTTCCGCATTGAATGAAGCTGCCTAATTTTGAATTATCTGCAACTGAATCTGTTGATTCCGAAGTCACAAAAAGAACCGTTCGCTTCTCGTCATCGATCGCCACGAAGAGAACACTGTTATCGACGCTTTCCAGCTCGATTAATTCTCCATCTGAATATGAGAATATTCTGCATGAATTTTCTCCGGAAATACTGTTTGAAACAATAAGCTCAGCATTATCGTCTCCATTGAGATCGAAAAGTTCAAAAGTGGCTTCCGAATCGCTTGTTTCAGCTATTTCAGAAAGTTTATCCTGATATGCTTTTTTCTGTGAGGACGGCATTACTGCTCCCCAGCTTTCTGAACAAAAAAGCGCATAGTCAATAGAATCGCTTCCAAAAGTATATTTTCTTCCAACATCCAAAAACGGAGACGCATCATACTCAGAAAGTGCTTCTTCATACTGAGGCAGAGTAACCTCTTCACGGTTTATTTCATATGTAATAGCAGCGCCCATAGAAGCAGAAGCAGAATTATTATAATAACTTATTTCCGTCTGAAGAGAATTGTCAGATATTGTGCGGTATTCGCCTATAACAAAACCATTTCCCTCATGTTCATTACTGACTATTCCCGTTTCAGGATAAAAACGAAAACCTCCTGAATCTCCGTTTTCGCCAATACTTATAACATTCCCCCCGGAAAATGTGAAAATCTCACAGTATGGAATTTTATCCTTATCCGAAGATATAATAAGCTCTGGTATTCCATCGGAATTAAGATCATATAAATCAAACATCGAACCGCTTATTCTGGCTGATTCCAAATAATTTTCAGAGTTTCTGAATTCTTCCAGCTTTGATCTGTAAGGCTCCTGCCACTCAAATGCGATGCTTTTTGGTGAAATTGTAGTTTCAGAAGCAATATTTTCTACGGCAGATCTTGTTTTCTTTCCGGAACATCCTGATATTGAAGCGGCTGCAATAACAGTAAAAAGTACAGCCATAGTTCTTATTTTCTTCAAATTCATATTCCCCCTGATTTTTGGCTTTATTTTTATTTTAACATATTTTCTATAATATGTCAAATAAAAGCCCTCTCTTATTCAGGGTAACAGCATTTAATTTTTGTTATGTTTATCAAGTGGACATTGTTTCTTTAATTCCTTGTGAAACGGCGTTATTTCCGCCTGGGCTTCTTCCTAAATTATTACAAATACCCCTTTATGGGGTATTTGTAATAATTTAATTGTGGGTTTCCAAAGGGATGATATCCCTTTGGCATGGGTTTAAGGGGACGGTGTCCCCTTTATAATGTTTAATAAAAGTAAATGCTGTTGCCCTGATCTCTTATTAGCTAAAAAGCCTGCAAAGATTTAAGAATCTTTACAGGCTTATTTGTTTGATAAAGTCTTATTTGAAAAATCTGTACATTCGTCAAAACGCCTGATAATCAATCGCTTTCAGCGCTCTGAGAGCGATATCCGAAAAGTCGCTTCTGACCGACGAATAAAGAGTCATAATAGTTTCTCCGGCAGAAACTACGCTTCCGATATCAGCATTCATTTCAATTCCGGCAGACATATCTATCGGAGCATCTTTTGAGATTCTTCCGGCACCAAGCAAAAGTGAAACCATTCCGATTTCTTCACAGTTAAAACCGATTATTTTCATATCGTAAGCTGCTTTGATCTTATATTTATAAGCAGCTTGAGGAAGGAGTGATGTATTATCACAAATTTTCGGATCTCCGCCCTGCAAAGCCACAGTTTTTCTGAATATTTCAAGAGCTTTTCTCGATGATATTGCTTCTTCGGCAAGTTTTACACATTCTTCTGCGTTTTCGCCTTTTCCTGCAAGTTCCAGAATAGCCGCAGTAAGCTCTATACAAGTATCGTAAAGTCTGCCCTTTCTCTTTCCCTGAAGAATTTCGACAGCTTCTTTGACCTCAAGTGCATTTCCTATATTTTTTCCAAGTGGACTTTCCATATCGGTAACGATCGCCTTGCAGCGTTTTCCAGCAGATGTTCCGATTTTTTCCATAAGAGAGGCGAGTTTTTCAGCATCAGAACGAGTTTTCATAAATGCTCCTGAACCATATTTCACATCAAGAACAAGACAATCCGCATTCATCGCCAGCTTTTTGCTCATTATGCTTGCACAGATAAGTGGAATGCTATCAACCGTTCCCGTCGAATTCCTAAGAGCATATATTTTCTTGTCAGCCGGGCACAATTCTTCATTCTGAGAAATAATTGCAAAGCCTGTCTCATTAAGAATTTTTTTGAATTCAGTGATAGTCAAGTCAGTTCTGAAACCGGAAATGCTCTCCAGTTTGTCTATTGTTCCGCCTGTATGACCAAGTCCCCTGCCGGACATTTTTGCAACACATACTCCACAAGCTGCAGCAGCCGGTCCGATAATAAGACTTGTTTTATCACCTACTCCGCCTGTACTGTGTTTATCAGCGGTCAGACCTATATCAAGATGCAGAATTTCCCCGCTGTCACGCATTGCATAAGTAAGCGAAAGCGTTTCACGCTCGGTCAGTCCATTAATACAAACAGCCATCAGCCATGCCGACATCTGATAATCAGGTATAAGCTCATCGGTATAGCTTTTAACGAGCCAATTTATTTCAGAATCTGAAAGCTCGATCGATTTTTTTGTTTTATTAATTATGTCAATAGCATTCATTTTATCACCTCTTATCTATATTTTACTATATTTACTATAAAATTACAATAGTTTTGGTGAAAAAAATTTGTATTTTCACAATATTTTCAGTAAGACAAGGCATATAACAAAAGGCACTCCAAGAATTGTGCTTCCACATAAATTAAAAATATTAAGCGGAAGATACGTTCCGAAATTATCTCCGAATTTATTAAGCAAAAAAAGTGCAGCAAGTCCGGTCAATGCGCCGAAAAAGAATGTTTTAAGCTTTTTTCTTCGGCTTATGTAATAAATAAGCATAATTAACATTACTATTATGCTTGCGATCCAAAAAATCAAATCTATATTCATAATTTATTTTCATTCCTCAAAACAATATATATCCAAGAGCTATGATAAGTTTTTTATCCGCTCCCTCTTTAATAAGAAGCCAGATAAGCGCAGCTATGAGAAGTTTATCCGCATCTATCGAATCCCCCAGAAAATCTTCAAGAAATTTATTAAGCTGCATTCCCGACTGCTTCTTTTCAGAAGGTTTGTTTTCGGTTGGTTTATTTTCAACAGGAGGCGCAGTATCTTCTCGCCTGTCCTCGGAATAATGAGAGGAGTTTACGGCAGAACGGCTGTACATTTCCTGCGAACGCCGAATAGCATCCTGACGCATTTTGTTCATTTGCCGATTGCTGTAACCCGCCATATTCTCCCCTCCTTATAGTACGAAGATTTTCCTGCAACAGGCTGTGTTTACCGCCTTAAAGCAGTTCTTTAAGCAGTCCGCTTTCTTTAGCCATATTCCAGATAGCTATAACTTTCAGCAGCTTTACTGCCTTATCAATTTTTTTCTGTTTCTCCTCCTTGAGATGAGGTTTCAAAGCAAGAAGAAGCTCTGCATTCTTATCGTTCTGCGACATTGAACTCATAAGACCTGTCAACTTCATCAGCGAGCCTATATCCGGAAATCCGCTTTCGGAAGAGGACGATTCGACCTGTTCTGATTCAGTTTCGCCACCGGAGTTTTCTTGCGCCGAAGAAGCTGAATCGCCCATCATCATCTGTGCAAGCTCGGAAAGCTGTTTAACGCTTTCTTCGTCGGAAAGCAGCTCTCCTATTTTTCCCATTACATCGTCCATTTTTTAAACCCCTTATTTCAGACTTGTTCAAATAAAATCCGTATTATTTTTCTCCTGAAAGCTTTTTGTAAAGAGCGACAGCCTGCGGTGTACTCATCATTTTTTCAACAAGCTTTGGATTATTAAGTGCCTGCTGGAATTTCGCAGCGTCATTTTTGCTCATTGCCGAAAGCGTACTGTCGAATTTACCGGATTCCAGCTCACTTTTAAGCTTTTCCGGAGAAACTCCGATCTTCTTGCTTATTGCATTGATAAGTCCGTTCGCCTTATTCGGATCAATATTGTTCTTATTCATAATTTCCTCCTGTTAAATAATCAGAATATATTGCAATTTTAACGGCTTTATGTTATAATATATTTTAATATATATTATTCATGGAAGGTGATTTTTATGCAGATTATTGTTATGTCTGATTCGCATGGGAACTATTCGGCTTTGGAAAAAGTTATTCTCAGCCACACAGAAGCTGATTGGATAATTCATCTCGGTGACGGAGAACGTGAACTCGATAACTTTTGCAGCGCTCATCCTGTAATTGCACCGAAAATTGTCCGTGTTGCCGGAAACTGCGACTATTTCAGCAGTCAGCCCGATCAATTCATTCTTCCTGCGCTCGGTCATAAAATTTTCGCCGCTCACGGTCACAAATACGGAGTGAATTATTCTCTTGAACATATGAAAAAATCTGCCCAGGCTCAATCCTGTGACATCATTCTGTACGGTCACACTCATGTCCGCTGCAATAAATTCGAGGACGGCTTATATATAATGAATCCCGGAAGCGCATCTATTCCCCGTGACGGCAATAAACCGTCGTTCGGTCTTATCGACATAAACGAAAAGGGAATATTAATGAACATAGCCGATATTTGATTTCCCACACATTTATTATATTCGCCAATATTCAAAATGTGACTGAAAGGAGTAAAATAAAATGTGTGAGGAATGTTATGCTAATGAAAACAGAATAACTCCGTTGCTCAATCCTTTAGATTGTCTGGAAAACCACACTCAGTATATTTGCGGAACTTGCGGACGATGTATTTGCATCGAGCATGATTCTAAGCGTAAATTACAACGCTGGAACTTTCCGTTCAAGTCATTGAAGATTGCAAAATTATATTTAAGAACCGCTGATTATACAATGAAAAAATCATGTGGAATTTATGAACTAAAAAGCGCAAACGGCAGAATATCATACAAAATTTTTTCTGATATTTCAGAATTGGAATTATATCTGAAAAAGAATAAA
>CAJKFZ010000092.1 GCA_905199285.1 uncultured Ruminococcus sp. | reverse complement strand
ATTTACCCCGACCATTGACGGAGCAGAGGAAGAACTGACGAAAATCACCAATGAAAAAGCAAGAGAAATTTACGGTGATCCGCTTCCTGAACTGGTAGAAAAACGCCTTAACAGAGAACTTTCTTCCATTATCAAGCACGGATTTTCCGTTCTTTATATCATTGCTCAGAAGCTTGTATGGAACTCTGTGGAAAACGGATATCTGGTTGGTTCAAGAGGTTCAGTAGGTTCGTCGTTTGTAGCGTCGATGGCAGGGATTTCGGAAGTTAATCCGCTGCCGCCGCACTATGTATGTCCGAAATGCAAACACAGTGAATTTCTGCTGGACGGAAAGTATGGTTCGGGATATGATCTTCCGCCGAAAAAATGTCCTGATTGCGGAGAAGAAATGCATCGTGACGGACACGACATCCCATTTGAAACATTCCTCGGATTCGATGGAGATAAGGCTCCTGATATAGACCTAAATTTCTCCGGCGAGTATCAATTCTGGGCTCATCGTTATACCGAACAGCTTTTCGGAAAATCAAACGTGTTCAAGGCAGGAACTATTTCTGCCGTCGCTGATAAAACGGCTTACGGATATGTAAAAAAATACTGCGAGGAAAACGGTATAACGCTCAATAATGCGGAAATGACACGTCTTTCGATAGGATGTACCGGAATAAAAAGAACTACCGGACAGCATCCGGGAGGAATGGTCGTAGTCCCGTCAGATTACGATGTCTACGATTTTACACCTGTTCAGCATCCTGCCGATTCAGCCGATTCTGAGGTTATCACCACTCACTTCGACTTCAATTCGCTACACGATACAATACTTAAACTTGATGAACTTGGACACGTTGTCCCGACTCTTTATAAGCATCTTGAAGACCTCACCGGAATCAAGATAAAAGATGTTCCGACCACTGATCCGGACGTTATAAGAATGTGTACCAACTGCGATGTTCTTGGAGTTACTCCCGAGGAGATATACTGTCAGACAGGCAGTCTTGGAATACCTGAAATGGGTACAGGATTTACGATTCAGATGCTTCTTGACGCTAAACCTACAAAATTCAGTGATTTTCTCCAGATTTCGGGACTTTCTCACGGAACTGACGTTTGGCTTGGAAATGCAAAGGAACTCATTGATCAGGGTATCTGTACTATTTCGGACGTTATCGGAACTCGTGACAGTATCATGACTTATCTGCTGTATAAAGGCGTTGAACCGAAGCAGGCATTCCAGATCATGGAGTTCACTCGTAAGGGAAAAGCTCCGAAAATGTTTACGCCGGAGCTTATGCAGATGCTTCGTGACCATGATGTTCCGGAATGGTATATTGAAAGCTGTCTTAAAATCAAATATATGTTTCCGAAGGCTCATGCTGCCGCTTACGTTATTGCAGCAATAAAGCTTGGCTGGTTCAAGCTCCGAAAGCCCCTTGAATACTATGCAACTTATTTCTCTGTTCGTGGAGAAGATTTCGACGCCGAGCTTGCCGTTAAGGGAAAAGCTGCTGTCAGAGCAAAAATTGACGAGCTTAAAGCACTTGGAAACGATCGCTCTAAAAAAGAAAGCGATTTATATGATATTCTTCTCATAACTAACGAAATGCTTTCAAGAGGCTATGAGTTTCTGCCGATAGATTTATTTAAATCTCATGCTGTTGATTATTTGGTTGAGGATGGAAAGCTTAGAATACCGTTTTCAGCAATGAGCGGTGTCGGAGAAAATGCCGCAAGAGGACTTTACGATGCCGTTCAAAAAGGCGGATTTATCTCGGTCGAAGAACTTCAGGAAATGAGCGGTGCGTCAAAAACAACAATTGATATGTTGAAAAGTATAGGAGCATTCGGCGAATTGCCTGATTCTGCTCAGCTTTCATTATTTTAACTTGACTTTTATTTAGTAATATGCTATCATATTATCATGTTAGCACACTAAAGTAGCGCAACATACAAAGGAGGATAATTATGCGAAATTACGACCTCATTACTCCGGAGGGTACAAAAGACCTGCTCTTCGGTGAATGTATTATAAGAAGAAATATAGAAAATTCCCTGCTTGAACTTTTCAAAAGCAGAGGATACAGTGAAATGATCACTCCCGGTCTGGAATTTTTTGATGTTTTCAATCTCAATTCCAGATATTTCCCACAGGAGAATCTCTATAAACTTACAGACAGCAAGGGCAGACTCCTTGTTATGCGGCCGGATTCAACGATGCCTATTGCAAGAGTTGTAGCAACAAGACTCCGTGACGCAATGCTTCCGCTGAAGCTTTGCTACAGTCAGACCGTTTACCGCACAGAACCTGCCTTAAAAGGAAGAAGTGACGAGATAGCTCAGGCGGGAATTGAACTTATCGGTTCTGAGTTAAAAACAGCAGATCTTGAAGTAATCTCAACTGCGGTAGAATCGCTTAAATCTTTCGGAACTGAATTTTCTCTTGAGATCGGACATATCGGAATTTTTAAAGAACTTGTCGGTAAACTTGATGTGTCAGAACATACAAAGGAAAAAATCAGACAGCATATTGAAACTAAGAATTTTCCTGCACTTAACGATCTGCTTGATACTCTTGGAAACAGTCCCGTGACCGTTGCTCTAAAAAAACTCCCAGCTCTTTTTGGCGGAGAAGATGTTTTTGAAAAAGCAGAAGAGCTTATGCCTGATGAAAATATAAAACGTATACTCAACGAGCTTCGTGAGATTTATCGTGACGCTTGCGAAATATGCGGAAACGACGGTAAAATTACAGTAGATCTGGGAATTGTAAATAAAACGGATTATTATACCGGCCTTATCATAAAGGGATATCTTCAGGGACACGGAGCAGAAATTATTTCCGGAGGAAGATACGATAGGCTTATTTCTGAATTTGGCTATGATGTTCCGGCAGTCGGATTTGCTATAAATATTAACGGTGTAGCAAAAGTTATTGAAAAAAGCGGAGTTCTTCCAGCTGCTCCAAAAGCTGATATTCTCGTTTTTGCCGAACAGGGCTGCGAGGTTGCCGCTATAAAGAAAGCTCAGGAATACCGTGAAAAGGGATTTATTGTAGAAAATGCTCTCTTTGAGGATATTGATTCCGCAAGAGCATATGCAATGGAAAAGAAAATTGCTAAAGTAGTTGTAATAAACGGCTCAGATAAGGAGGAACAAGAATGAGTAAACCTATCAGAATCGCTCTTACCAAAGGCAGACTTGAAAAAGATACAGTCGGACTGTTGGAAAAACTCGGATTTGACTGTACTGCTGTCCGTGAAAAGGGAAGAAAGCTCATTCTTCCTGTTCCGGATGCCAATCTCGAAGTAGTTCTTGCAAAGGCAAACGATGTTATAACTTACGTTGAGCATGGCGTATGCGATATGGGCGTAGTCGGAAAAGATACCATTATGGAAATGGCCGGTAAATTTTATGAACTGGTTGATCTTGGTTTTGGAAGATGCAAATTTGCTCTTGCAACGAAAAAGGGCTACGATTTTTACAGCGGTTACGGAATCAAGACTATAGCAACAAAATACCCGAATGTTTCCCGCCGTTTCTTTGAAAAGAAGGGCATGGATACTGAAATAATCAAAATAGAAGGTTCAGTTGAACTTGCTCCGCTTCTGGAGCTTGCTGACGGTATCGTTGATATCGTTGAAACCGGAACAACTCTTAAAGAAAACGGACTTGAAGTCATAGAGGATGTTGCGCCGATCTCTGCAAGACTTATCGCCAATACAGTAAGTCTTAAACTGAGACACGCTGAAATTGAAAAACTTATTAATCTTATAGAGGAGAATCTGTAATGAAAAGGATATATGCAAACGGTACGGATGAAGTTTTATTCCTTGACGAATTGAAAAAAAGAAGCGGCGAGACCAACAAAAAGGTCGGCGAGGTAGTTACGGGAATTATTGAAGATGTAAGAGAAAACGGTGATGAGGCTGTTAAAAGATATACGCTCAAATTTGACGGAAGTCTGCCACAGTATTATGAAGTGCCAAGAGAAGTGATCAACGATGCTCTTACAGAAGCAGACGAAGCTTTCGTGAATGCGCTGTTAAACGCTCAGGCAAATATTGCAGAGTTCCACCAGCGTCAGGTTCAGCAGAGCTTTATTGCTCCGAAAGAAAACGGTGTTATTCTCGGACAGAGAGTAAGAGGTCTTGAAAGAGTTGGACTTTACGTTCCCGGCGGTACAGCAGCATATCCGTCAAGTGTGCTTATGAACGCTGTGCCGGCTAAAATTGCAGGTGTTAAAGAGATCATAATGGTTACTCCTCCACTTAAAGACGGAACACCAAATAAGGATATCCTTGTGGCAGCGGCTATCTGCGGAGTAGACAGAATATTCCTTTCAGGTGGAGCACAGGCAATCGCAGCTCTTGCTTACGGAACAGAAGAAATTCCGAAATGTGATAAGATCGTAGGTCCAGGAAACATTTATGTTGCAACGGCAAAGAAACTTCTTTACGGAGTTGTTGATATCGACATGATAGCTGGTCCGAGCGAGATCCTTGTTCTTGCAGACGAAACGGCAGATCCGAAATTTGCTGCCGCTGATTTAATGTCTCAGGCAGAACACGATGTTCTTGCTTCTGCAATAATGATAACGACCTGCGAAAAGCTTGCCGATAAAACTATTGCAGAAATTGAACGCCAGAAAGAATATCTTTCAAGAAAAGCAATTATTGATAAGTCGCTTGAAGATTACGGTGCAGTTATTATCGCTGAAAGCCGTGAGCAGGCTGTAAGACTTGCAAACGAAATTGCTCCTGAACATCTTGAGGTTCTTATGGAAAATCCTATGGAGCTTATCGGAAGCCTTGACAATGCCGGTTCTGTATTCCTCGGACACTATGCATCAGAGCCTCTTGGCGACTATTTTGCAGGTCCGAACCACGTTCTTCCTACAAGCGGAACAGCTCGTTTCTTCTCGCCTCTCGGAGTGGCAAGCTTCACAAAGCGTTCAAGCTACATTTATTACACCGAAGAAGCGCTCAGAGAAGCCAAGGACGATATTGTTCTTATCGCAGAAAGAGAAGGTCTTACAGCTCACGCAAACGCTATTAAAGTAAGATTTGAAAATGATTAAGGAGCGATAACAATGAGTATTTCATGGGAGTCTAACGTCCGTAAGGTTATTCCGTATACTCCAGGCGAACAGCCTAAAAACGCAGATGTAATAAAACTTAACACAAATGAAAATCCCTATCCGCCGTCTCCGAGAGTGAAAAGTATTCTTAACGAATATGACTGCGGAAGAATGAGACTTTATCCCGATCCGGATTCAACCGTTCTTGTTGAAGCAATTGCCGATAGATACGGACTTGAAACATCACAGGTTTTTGTCGGAGTTGGCTCGGACGATGTTCTTTCCGTTGCTTTTCTTACATTTTTCAATTCGGATAATCCGATACTTTTTCCTGATATAACTTACTCTTTCTATAATGTGTGGGCGGATGTTTACAAAATTCCATATAAACAGATTCCGCTTACCGATAATTTCAGAATTAATCCTCAGGACTATAAATCGGAAAACGGAGGAATCATCTTACCGAATCCGAATGCACCTACAGGATGTGAAGAAAGTCTTGAGATGATCGAGGATATAGTGAAAGCCAATCCTGATTCAATTGTTATCATAGACGAAGCCTACATTGATTTCGGAGCAGAAAGCGCTTTGTCGCTTATTGATAAATATGAAAACCTGCTTGTGATACAAACTTTTTCAAAGTCACGTTCAATGGCGGGAATGCGTATAGGATTTGCTATGGGAAATAAAAAACTTATCAAGTACATGAACGATGTGAAATTCTCTATCAATTCATATACAATGACTCCTCTTACTCAGCTTTGCGGAGCAGAGGCTGTGCGTGATGAGGAATATTTCCAAGAAACGGTAAACAAAATTATCACAACTCGTGAAAATTCCAAAAAGAAGCTTGCGGAGCTTGGATTCACATTTACAGATTCAAAGAGCAATTTCATTTTTGCAAGTCATGCAAGTGTTCCGGCAGAAAAAATCTTTAATGAACTGAAAAAACGTGGGATTTACGTTCGCTATTGGAATAAGCCGAGAATCAGCAATCATCTGCGTATAAGCGTTGGAACTGATAAGGAAATGGAAGCTCTTGTATCTGCCTTAAAGGAGATAATTTATGGATAAAATTATGAGAAAAGCCGAGATAAGACGTGAAACAAATGAAACTGATATTTACGTTTTAATTCAGCTCGACGGCAAAGGAATAGCCGAAATAGATACCGGAATCGGATTTTTCGACCATATGCTTACTGCTCTTTCTGTTCACAGCGGAATCAGTATGAAAATCAAAGTGAAAGGTGACATTCATGTTGATTGTCATCATACTATTGAAGATACCGGAATTGCTCTCGGACAAGCTCTCGGAACAGCCCTTGGCGCAAAATCCGGAATAGTTCGCTACGGAACAGCTTATATACCTATGGACGAGTCTCTTGCTATGGCAAGTCTTGATTTAAGCAATAGACCGTTTCTGGTGTTCAATTGCGAGTTCACAAATCAAAGCTGCGGCGGATACGATCTTTGTATGACAGAAGAATTTTTCCGTGCGTTTGCATTTAATTCCGGAATGACTCTTCATATAAATCTTCTCTATGGAGGCAACGATCATCACAAGGCTGAAGCAATTTATAAGGCTGTTGCTCATGCATTAAAGACGGCTTCTGCTTATAATTCTGATGGTTCAACGCTTTCGACGAAAGGAGTTTTGTAATGATAGCTATAATTGATTATGGAGCAGGAAATATTTTCAGCGTTAAGAATGCTCTTGATTATCTCGGACTTGAAAGCCGTCTTGTTTCAGATAAAGAATCGGTCATTTCTGCTGATGCAGTTATTCTTCCCGGAGTAGGAGCATTTCCGGCTGCCATGAAAAAACTTGAGGCAACCGGTCTTGTCGAAACGATAAAAGAGGAAGCTTCAAAGAAGCCTTTTCTTGGAATCTGTCTTGGAATGCAGCTTATTTTTGAAAAAGGATATGAATTCGGCGAGTATGACGGTCTTGGTCTTATAAAAGGCGACGTTAGAAAAATGGAAGCTCCTGAGCTTATCATTCCCCATATGGGCTGGAATAAGCTTGAAAAGCTGAATGATTGTCGTCTTATGGACGGTATCAAAGATGATGAATATGTTTATTTCGTTCACTCGTACAAGGCTCATTGTGAAGATAAGGATATTTCAGCATACTGTGAATACGGCGGACATGTTCCGGCTTTAGTTCATGACGGAAAATTTGTCTACGGAGCGCAGTTCCACCCTGAAAAAAGCGGTGAAACCGGATTAAAAATTCTTAAAAATTTCGGAGGTCTGATATGATAATTTTACCTGCAATTGATATAAAGGACGGCAACTGCGTTCGTTTGTTCAAAGGTGATTTCTCTACAGTTGAAAAGGTTGCCGATAATTATCTTGAAACTGCACAGAGCTTTGAAAAAGCCGGAGCGGAATGGATACATATGGTCGATCTTGACGGCGCAAAGGAAGGCAGACCGGTCAATACAAAAATCTACACTGATGTTGCGGCTAAAACTAATCTTAAAGTTGAGATCGGCGGAGGAATCCGCAATCTTGAAACTATTGAAGCATACCTGAATATGGGAATTTCAAGAGTGATTATCGGTTCGGCTGCATTGAAGAATCCGACTCTTGTAAAAGAAGCAGTAGAAAAGTTCGGGAGCGAGAAAATTGCCGTTGGCATCGACGCTGTAAACGGTATGGTAGCAGCCGAGGGCTGGCTTGAAGCCTCTGATGTAAACTATATAGATCTTGCAAATAAAATGATAGAAGCCGGAGTGAGATATTTTATCTTTACCGATATAAGTAAGGACGGTACTCTTTCCGGCGTAAATAAAGAGCAGTTAAAGACTCTTGCCGACGCAACCGACGGTAAATGTAATATTATCGCAAGCGGCGGAGTTCATACTATGGATGATATTATTGCCTGCAAGGAAATGGGACTTTATGGAACTATCTGCGGAAAATCGATTTATAAAGGCACGCTGAATCTTAAAGAAGCTATTGAATATGCGAGGACTTAGTAAATACATTAAATTAGATAAATTGAATTTTAGGAGAATGTTAAAATGGTGCATCTAGTGTATTGTGATAACACAGGCAAGAAAGGCGAAAAAGTATTAGATAAGATTTTAGCAGGAACAAAGACAATGGTTGTGCGTGGAGCAGCAGGGAGAAAGATTCCACATAGCAGAGTTTTTAATGGAGAACGGCTTTACTTCATGGAAAAAGGAAGTGCAGAGATAACTGCAACCGCCATTGTAAAAGCAGTTCAAAATTATGTGAAATTGTCTGATGAAGAAATTACAAAAACCCTTTCAGACAATCAGAACAAGTTAAACTTATCATATAAGCAAAAGGTGCTAGGGCAGAAGAATTGTTTATGTTTAGTGGAATTTGAAAATGTTGAAGAAATACCTCCACTTAATTTTGAACATCAAGGCAATATGGATGATTGGATAATAATAGAAAAGATTGAAGATGTTGTTGTGGGGACAAGCATACCATTTGATTACGCAAAATCAAAGTTTTAGTACGATAAATTGTATAAAATGTGGTAAATGCATTAAAATATGTCCTGTAAATATCAAAATAAAGGGAGGCTGAATAATGCTTGCAAAAAGAATAATCCCATGTCTTGACGTTCGCAACGGTAAGGTAGTTAAGGGAGTAAATTTTGAGGGAATACGAGATGTAGGCGATCCTGTTGAGTGCGCAGAGGAATACAACAAGCAGGGTGCAGACGAGATAGTATTCTATGATATAACTGCGTCTTTTGAGGGCAGGGGAGTTTTTCTCGATGTTGTGAGGGAAACTGCCAAAAAGGTATTCGTTCCGCTTACAGTAGGCGGAGGAATCAAAACGGTTGACGATATCCGTGAAACGCTTCGTGCCGGAGCAGACAAGGTTTCCGTTAACTCACAGGCAGTTAAAAATCCTCAGCTTATTAAAGATGGAGCGGATATTTTCGGAAGTCAGTGCATATGCGTGGGAATAGACGCCAAAAAAATCGCCGACCATAAATGGACGGTTTACATAAACGGCGGACGTGTTGACATGGGAATCGACCTCATTGACTGGGTTCACCAGATTGAGAAGCTTGGGGCAGGGGAGATATGCCTGAATTCCATAGATGCAGACGGCACTAAAGAGGGATTTGACATTGAAATGCTTCAAGCAGTGTGTGATAACTGTAATATCCCTGTGATCGCAAGCGGCGGAGCAGGTAAAATAAACGACTTTACCGAAGTGTTCGAGAAAACCGGAGCTACAGCGGCTCTTGCAGCGTCGCTTTTCCATTTTAAGGAACTTACTGTTCAAGAAGTAAAGACATACTGTCGTGCTAAGAATATTATAGTAAGATAATGAAATTTTTGAATAAGAAAAATATATATCCGCTGATTTAGTTTTTATATTGGTATGGAAATTATTATGGATTTCCGTAAGTAATTTTATAGCGTGGTGGTAAAAAAAATGATTGAAATTGACTTAAACGATCTTGACAAATTTTTTGAAAAGGGAGAACTTATCCCTGCGATTT
Organism: uncultured Ruminococcus sp.; assembly: GCA_905199285.1. Classification (GTDB taxonomy): domain Bacteria; phylum Bacillota; class Clostridia; order Oscillospirales; family Ruminococcaceae; genus Ruminococcus. The sequence goes on along the minus strand of CAJKFZ010000092.1, from coordinate 336 downwards.
GTTATGAGGTCAACACAAAAACAGTTCTTATGCTTGCATATATGAACAAAGAGAGTCTGAAAAAGACTCTTGAAACAGGCTATACATGGTTTTGGAGCAGATCGAGACAGGAATACTGGAATAAGGGAGCAACTTCGGGAAATTTACAGAAAGTCGTTTCCATTTATGGCGACTGCGACAATGATACACTTCTTGTAAACGTTGAACAGACCGGAGTTGCTTGTCATACCGGAAGCTATAGCTGTTTCTTTAATGAAATTTATAATAATGAGGAGAAATAATTATGACAGCATATGAAGAAATCTTTGAAGGCATCAAGGAGAGAAAAAAACAGAA
>CAJKFZ010000091.1 GCA_905199285.1 uncultured Ruminococcus sp. | reverse complement strand
CCTCACAATTTTTAATTCATTATCCAATCGACCAATTCTGGCTTTGTGTTTGCAGTTTTACCATACGGGAATATATTCCGTTCTTTTCCTTCAATACGTCAGGAGTTCCTTGTTCCACTACTATACCGTCTGATAGAACAACCACCTTATCCGCACCTGCAACAGTACGCATTCTGTGGGCAATCAAGAGAACTGTTTTATTCTGAATCAAACGGGAAAGTGCAGATTGAATTGCTGTTTCATTTTCTACGTCCAGAGAAGCTGTTGCCTCGTCCAATAAGATAATTGGTGCATTTTTCAAAAACGCCCTTGCAATAGAAATACGCTGACGTTCTCCTCCGGAAAGAGAACTGCCGTTTTCACCGATGTTGCTGTTCCATTTATCGGGAAGTTTTTCTACAAATTCTTCGCAGTTTGCCAGCCTTGCCGCAGCCATAACTTCCTCATCAGTAGCGTCTTTTCTGCCGATACGAATATTTTCCATGACCGTATTGTTAAAGAGTGTAACGTCCTGAAATACAATAGAGAAAGCCGTCAGCAGCTTCTCCGGGTCAACAGATTTTACATCTACTCCGCCGACTGTAATTTTACCTTTATCTGCGTCCCAGAATCTTGCTGCAAGCTTTGCTGCTGTGGATTTACCGCCGCCTGACGGTCCGATCAAAGCGGTCACTTCTCCCTGTTTTGCTGTAAAGGAAACATTCTTCAGCACTGTTTCATCACTATTGTAAGAAAATCCTACATTTTCAAAAACAATATCATAGCCATTCGGCTTGAATACTTTTCCTCCGTCCTGTTCTTTGCAGTTTTCAATCTCATTCATACGATCAATATTGATCTGCAAAGAATTCATAGCTGCTAAATTCTGCAATGAAAAAGACATCGGTTCATAGATTCTCGAAACAACCAGCAAGAACATAAAAAATGTAAGCAGGGTGAGCGTACCGTTTATCAGCAGCATACTTCCAACAAGTGCAACAGTGGCAATACCAAGCTTCATGATCATCTGAGCTGGAACGACAAACATAGCTGTACCAAGTTCGCTCTTTATATGACGTTCTTCCAATGCATCAATTTTTTGGTACAATCCATGCAAATATTCTTTTTCAGCATTATTGCTTTTCAGGTCGCGAATTGTTTCAAGACACTCCTGTACACCGTCCTGAACGGCAATCTGTGCCATATTTTGCTTGCGACTAAAATAATTCTGTGCCTTTTTAGAGATACTCACAATCAGCAATGCCACCGGCAGTACCCATAAAGCAGCAAATGCAAGACGCCAATCATAAAAGAACAGGCTGACAGCAATAAAACAAGTGGAAATAATCGAGCCGTAAAACTGCGGTACATAGTGGGAAAACATTTGCTCTGTAGTAGACACATCTCCCAGCATTGTATTTGTTAAATCGGCAATATCCTTTTTCCCGAAGAAAGACAGCGGAAGTTTTCGGAGTTTTTCCGCAAGCCGTATTCTGCACTTTCCCGATTCTCTGTATGTGGAAAAATATGTAGCATTGTATTTCCAGAATTCCGAAAAGAAAATCAGAAGAATCGCACCGGCAATTCCGATTCCATATAACGCATAGTGACTTTCCGGCACTTTACCGTCAATAAAATCACTTACTAAAAAGTACAGTAATCCCACCGGAAACATCAGTGCGATATCAGCGACAGTACATGCAGCAATTGCCCAGACAAGTCCTTTTGCACCCTCTCTTGAAAGTGCAAACCGTTTCATGATTTTGTTTATCATTTTGCACCTCCTACCTTCCAGCTGACGGAAGTCTGATAGTCCTTCCACATTTTTGCGTACAAACCTTTTTTATCTGCAAGAACATTATGTATACCGGATTCTTCAATTTTTCCGTCCTTTAACACAAAAATCCTGTCCGCATTTCTGACTGTCGTCAAACGGTGAGCAATCATAATGACTGTCTTGTCCTTCGACAGTTCTTCAAATGCCTTCTGCACAAGAGCCTCATTTTCAGGATCTGCAAACGCTGTTGCCTCATCAAGAACAATGATTGGTGCATTTTTCAACATCACACGGGCAATTGCAATTCTCTGCTGTTCACCGCCTGACAGATAAACACCCTTTGTACCAATAACGGTATCAATGCCATTCGGTAACTTGGCAATAATGTCATCACACTGTGCCTTGTGCAGTGCAAATTCTACTTCTTTGCGTGAAGCATTCGGTCTGGATAGTCTTACATTTTCAAAAATAGAAGTCTTTAAAAGTCTGCTGTCCTGAAAAACATAGGAAACCGTTTCCATAAGCTCTGATTTTTTGATACTTTTTACATTCACTCCTCCGACTTTTATTTCACCTGCGGAAACGTCCCAGAATCGTGAAATCAGTCCGGCAGCAGTCGTTTTGCCGCCTCCTGATGGCCCAACGAGTGCAATTGTTTCTCCTGATCGTACCTTGAATGATACATCTTGCAGTGCATCTGTTTCTGCCCCGTTGTATCGGAATGAAACGTTTTTGAATTCTACAGAATTATCCTTCGGTTTCTCATTCTTCACTGCATCAGGCAGTGGTTTCATATCGAGAATAGAATGCACACGCTCCAAAGCGTCGGCAACAACCATTCCATTTTCACTCATATACAATACCTTTGACATAGATGTTGCTATTACAGGTGTAAAAATCACATAGAAAATGAAACTAAGCAGTACCGACTGCGCTACCGATTCACCACCTGTGAGAATCAAAGCAAGCGTAATCAGAAATGCAAAAGTGCTGTTAATGCAAACTGTGTACAGCAGCATAGGCATACGGCATTTTTTACAATAGGAAATACAGAATTTATAATAATTATCTATCGAACCTTTGAAACGCTTGAAAGTATGCACTGTCTGCCCAAATGTTTTAACAACAGGAATACCACGAACATATTCTACAGCTTCGTTGTTCATATCCGCAAGTGCATTCTGATAATTTTTCATATCGTCTGCCATTTTCGGACCTGCCATTTTAAACATCGCCGCAAATCCAAGAACTACCGGCACAAGACAAATCAATCCGAATCTCCAGTCAAACAAAAACAGCATAACAATCATGCCAAGCGGAGTTGCGATAGCTCCTGCCATATCTGGAAGCTGATGTGCAAGGTAAGTTTCTGTCGCTGCACTGCTGTCGTTGACAATGCGTCGAATTTTTCCGCTGCCCATTTCCCCGACAAAACCAAGAGGCAGCTTTGCGATATGCGACATCAATGTTTTACGCATATTTCCTGCAATTCTGAACGCTGACAGATGTGAACACAACAGACCGCCGATATAAATCACAATAGAAATCAATGCAAATAAAACTGCAAGCCATCCGTTTCGTACAACGTCTGCTGCTTCCGAATAATTCGGAGTAACTTCTATCACCTCTTTGATGATAAAAAAGATGAAGACGAACGGCAGTAGTGCAAAAAATGCACTGATTACTGATAATATGAGCGATGCATAGGTCAGATATTTATGCTTTCCCGCATAACCCATAAGCTCTGAAAGATTTTTATTTTTTTTCACTTTCAAACCTCCTTGAAAAATTTCAATATGCCAAACCGCTGAAGTCAGTTCTAATATTGATTTTTAGTTAGTTTTAGCTAACCCATCTATAAAATAAAAGGACATCACTGTCCCATTATTTTCATCCAGCCTGCGGTATAAAATTCACGAAGCTGATCTACAAAGACTACGGCACGTTCTTTTGGCATATCGTGACGAATGACTTCAAAAACGCCCTCGAACATTCCGCTTGCGATCATATGGCAAAGTTCTCTGTCAAGTACAGGAACTTCATTTCCAAGGCTTTTTAATACCTCAATATACCGGAATGTATACTCCACTTCCACTTCAACCATAGAATGCACAAAATTTTCGTATGGAGTGCCTTCACTGCAACAAATCAGAATTTTGAAATCTTCAATATTTTCGTACATATAGTCAAGCATCCATCTGACGCAGTCAGCGGATTCCTGCCCCATATGCTCCGGCTGTTCTTCCCTTGGAAGCTCGGCAAACTCTGTCTGTGCAGTCATAAATTTTCCCATCACGGCAGCTGCATGAGGTTCTACAATAGATGCAAAGAGCGCTTCCTTGCTTGAAAAATATCCGTAAAACGCACCAGTCGTAACACCGGCTGTTTTAACGATATTTCGCAGTGATGCAGCTCTAAATCCCTTTTTAAGAAACTCCCGTTTTGCCGCATCATGAATTCGTTCCAGAGTTGTCTGTTCTGTTTCACTCATCGTGTACGCTCCCTTTATAACAGCGTTATATAACACTGTTATTATAGCATGGTCAGCAGAATTTGTCAAGAGGTTTTTAAAATTTTTTATGATACACGAAAACCGCTGTGCTTCAAATTGCACAGCGGTCATACTGAAAGGAAAGTGATGTGTACTTACTTAGCCAGATTTGCTCCGAGTTCCTTGCACTTCGCCAGATCATCATCAGATGGAGTTTCGTTCACAATAAGTCCTTCGTCACCAAAAAGAACTGCTCCGTCAGCCTTGACACGTTCTTCCCAGTTACGCATCCACTCACCGTCTCCCCAGCCATAAGAGCCGAAAAGAGCAACAGTCTTGCCGGAAAGTGAACCTTCAATTGCTGCAAAAAACGGTTCAAATTCATCTTCCTCAAGAACCTCTGCGCCCATTGCCGCACAGCCAAATGCAATCCTGTCATAATCAGCAATATTTCCGCTGAACTCCGAAACTGCAAACAAATCAGCTCCTGCACCCTCTGCGATTGCTTTCGCCATCATTTCAGTGTTACCGGTACCGCTCCAATAAATTACAGCTGTTTTACTCATAATACTTACCAAACCTTTCTTGAAATATATATCAAACAGCTACTGTTAGCCGTTCGATTGACTTTCCACGAGCGTAAAGCCTACAATAAACCTCTTTACATTTTTTATGCTTTGCAAAGGTCTTTTTCGCTTTATCTGCATCTCCGTAAACCTTCCATTCGCCTACACATTTATATCCGTCCGCCTTATTTTCAATAAATCCGCATACGTCCTCCGGCGGATAGCCCAGAAACAGACCGATCTCATGAGGAAATACCTCATCAGTTACCAGTCGTTTCATTAGCTGTACAATATACTGCTCCGGCGTTCCTGAAGAAACATATCCTCGTTCTTCCAGCAATCTTTGAGCATCGCTGTTTTTCAGATCCTGAGAAAGCTTTGATGGACGATATGCATAAATAAGTCCAAAGCCACAGTGATAGCGAAGCGGAAGAACCCGTATTCCTTTCTTTACAAGAATCTTATTCAAACTGCGGATACTCTCTTTCATTTCCATTTCATCTTCAAAACGACTGGAAAATAAATTAGCAGTTTTAATTCCTGCCATTGTAGGCGAACAGTGACGAATAAAAATTTCTTCAGACATATAAATCTTCTCCTATATGTTCCTTCAAAATGCTTCTAAGTGCATTCATAGAACTTGTATGCGAACGAACAGTTTTTATCGCCTGCCCTTTTGCCTGATCCAATGCACTGCGTATCATCTTGTGAGAAACCGTATTGGTGAACAGTACCAGCAGATCCGGTGCTCCGATATTTTTCATGCCACATGCCATTTTCGGATATATCTTTGCCTTGCATTTATATTCTCTGCACAACTCCTTGTATTGACGGATCATACATTCATTTCCACCGACAATCACTACGCTCATTTACTTCATCTCCTTTGAGTTAGCTAAAGCTAACCTGTTTGTATAAAAAATACTGCAATGCAGTTTAATTAGTGTATGCTAACTAATGGCATTATACCACATCTGAAAAGCATTGTCAAGAGAAATTTAAAAAAAATCCGGTATAACACCGGATTTTTTTCTTGTTTCAGCACAATCTAACTATGAGGTGATTTTTATGCAGTTTACAAATTTACAAAAACTAATTCAAGAAAGCAGTTCTTCTCGAAAATATCTTCTGTCTCTTCCAGTGCCTATACAAATGCAGCTGCACGAACAAAATGACTTTATCCACACCCAATATGAGCTGCGCAGAAATGCGGAATATCTCATGAAATATGGTACATGATCATTCCACGTTTTTCAAAGCATCAGACAGCGGAATTTTATTGGTCTGTCGCATAAGTAATGCTGCCACTACAGCATATGTAATAATACCGATAACTACGACTTTGAAGTACACGCTCCAATTCACAACACACGGAATCCAACCTGTATACTCTTGCATCATCATATGCCATACCAAATTCAAAAGCACATGAATAATAGGCAGGACTGCAATCAGTGAAGCAATGGTGACTATGGTAGTCGTATGGATATATATACGATTTATTTCACGTTTTTCGTAGCCGAGAATCTTTGCAATAGAAATGGACTGGGAATTTTTTTCAATAATGATCTTCGCCAACAGATAGATCACCAGCATGAATACTGCTATGCCGAGTATCCAGAATACGTTCATCATGTTTCCCATGGACTGCTTCAGCTGACGTGAGGATTTTGTATAATCATCTTCCGTAATTTCAGCCGCAATCAGACTATCATCAATATCTTCTATCCCCTGATTGGACAAGTATCCGCTGTAATAGTTGCTCTCTTTCTCAAACATTTCATTGAAATGTTCCCTGCTGACAAATACAGCAAGGGTCGTAGGATTCTCATAAATTCCGTCCACATTAAGAGTATATTCCTTATCGCCGAACTCTTCTTTCAGCGTGATCTCATCGCCCTTGTGCAAACCGTATTTGTCTGAATAAGCGCTTGAAATATAAACCTTTTCCTCATTGAGATCGGCATTGACATAACTACTGTCGTCAGATATGCCGTATATGGATATATTTTCCGTGAAATCATCACCCGTTGTTTTCAGACTACCGATACAATATTTTTCAGCATCCACAGTTTCCGTTTCTACCGGCACTTTCAAAATGTACTGATGTGATGCAGGCATATTTGCAATTGTTTCATCGGCAACATAATCAAGAAGCGGTGTAAACATCGTTCCGAAAACAAGAATAAATCCGGCAAAGAAAACACCGACGAAAATGGTGATATAGTTCGGGATATTCTGGAAAATCACTCTCAGTTTAAAACGTGTCATAATTTTGATTTTCGTATTCAGCCTGAATGCCTTTTTCTTCTGACGTCTTTTCAGGTCACGGCGGATAAATTTCAGTGGAGAAAGGCTCAGCATTCTTGCCAGCATGACAAAATTTATAAGCATCATGATCGCAATTGGAACTATCGTAGTTTCCACAAATGCAGTAGCGTTCCACAGCGTCTTGTACGAAGTCAGGCTGTAGCTGCCTAAATACAAATCCGCCATGAAATTCTTAAACAGCGTATAACCGAGAATATTTCCCACAACAGCCGCAATAAAAAGAACGATAACAGGTGCTGACATATAGTGGCGTATCAGCTCCGCCTTTGTATAGCCGGATGCTCTCAGCGTTCCGATTACATTGGATTCACGGCTGATGGTATTGCTTGTAGTAATCGCAAAAACAAAGGCAATAATTACAATAAGAATATACATCATCGTCAGAAACATTACCCTGTCTCCGCCCATATCATCTCCTGCAAAGTTGATAGCATTAGAAGAACAGCGGGGAATAAAGTTTGTCAAGGCAGTTTTTGTACTGATGGATTTCATAAAATCCTCAGCCATCTCCTTTGCCTCGCTGCCGTTGGAATCTGCAGGAGGCGTGTCATATTTCCAGGAATAACTATAGTGAATATGGCTATCCCCCATTGTCTCAAAGCCCTCGTCCGTCATAACTGCTACACCGAATTTAATTGTATCAAACATAAAATCCGTATTGTTCTGAAACAATGCAGAATAGTCCGACAGTGCAACAGTACCCACAACTTTCAACGAATTCCCAGCTACACTGAACGTATCGCCAATAGATAAATCATTATTTTTCGCATAAAGCCTATCCAGAGCAATTTCATTTTCCGATTCTGGCATAGCGCCGTCTAAAAGGCACACTTTGTTGACGGCTTTTCTGTCAGCAAAAATACGCAGCGTACTGCCAAAATCATCCGTATCTTCTTCCACATAGAAATTCTCGTAAAGCGTCACGCCTTCATCTTCAATGCTGCCGATACATTCGCTGTCCGCTTTTTCAGCAAGCTCAAAATTTCCGTCCTCCACATTGTACTTTTCAAAGCTCTGGTCATATGAAGTTTTCAGACTTTCGTCTGCAATCAGAAAACCGGAAACAATTCCTATCAGTGCAGTCATAAACAGAAAAATGACAATATATTTTCCGGCTTCGTCTTTTATTTCTCTGAAAATTCTTCTATTAAGGGGATTCTTCATCTTCCTGACCTCCTTACCAGTCAAGTTCTGCCGCAGGCGTTTTCGCATCGTTCAGATAATTCTTTCGGATAACGCCGTCACGCAGCTTGATAACCCTATCCGCCATATTTTTGATAGCGTCGTTATGAGTGACCATTATAACCGTATTCCCATACTTGCGGTTAACGTCTTCGATAAGCTTTAAAATTTCTTTTGAGGTATTATAATCCAAAGCTCCCGTCGGCTCGTCACAGAGCAGAATATCCGGATTTTTCACAATTGCACGGCCGATTGCGGTTCTCTGCTGCTGACCGCCGGAAAGCTGATTTGGCAGCTTGTGCCTGTGTTCATACAGTCCGAGAGTTTTCAGCAATTCGTCCACATCCAGAGGATTATCACTGAGATATGCGCCGACTTCTACATTTTCCTTAATGTTCAGATTCGGAATCAAATTGTACATTTGAAAGATATATCCCAAGTGCTTGCGGCGATAAAGCGTCAGGGATTTTTCATTCATTTCCTCAACTTTGTCACCGCCTATCCGAATATATCCGCTGTCGGCATTGTCGATACCGCCAATAATATTGAGCAGCGTAGACTTTCCCGAACCGGACGGTCCAAGCAGTACACAAATTTCCCCTTTTTCGATTTCTGCATCGATTCCTTTCAGCACTTCCACACGGCTTTCACCCTCACCGAAATGCTTTTTGATTCCACTGATTTCAAGAAACATAAAATCTCCTCCTGTTTTGTTAATTAGTCGCCGCTAACATAGCATTGTTATGTTGCCGTTATGTAAAATGCCGTACCATAGCACGGCGTTTTTACTCTCTTGGTATCAGAATTAACTCCATCCAGCCCTTGACCAGATAATCTATGATTCGGCACATATGACGAAGTGCCTTTTGCTCGTCGGGTTCATGGGTCAGCAAATGAATGAATGCGTCAATATTCATATGCGTCATCCAGTGCAGCATATAGGCGTTCACCTGCATTCCGGGCGTTTTTTCTGCCATACGCTCCGCCATAACCCGATAGCCCTTTTCGATTTTCTCCACTACCTCGTCTATGCAGTTTTCAAATGCCGTACCCTGCGACTTTGTCAGGAGCAACAGAAAAGCATCTCTGTTTGCATATAAATGGCGTATCAGCAGCTGCACCAATTCTTCATGATCTCCGTCTGAATAGGCATAGCCGTCCGTTTCAGACAAAAGCTGTGCGTCCTCTGCAAAATGTGTGTTCAGCATGTCCAGCAAACTATGAAGTGGTTTCTCCACAATGGAGCGGAACAAGTCCTCCTTGTCCTCGAAAAAGAAATACAAAGCGCCTGTTGTCACACCGGCATTTGCACAGATTTTCCGCAGAGATGCCTTGACATATCCTTTTTCCATAAACTCTGTTTTTGCACTGGCAAGCAGCTTTTCCTTAGTCTCACGATCGGCTCCCATATTTTCACCTCATTTGAATAACAGCATTACGTAACATTGTTATTCTAACATGGATTCTCATGTTTGTCAAGTGATTTTCAATTTAGTTAGCCATAGATAACCAATGAATTTATTATACTCCGATTTTATACGTCTGTCAAGTAAATTTGAAAAATTACACAAAGTTTATGAATTGGCACAGTCATAGTTTAAAACTATGACCAGCAATAAAAAACAGGAGTTACCACATACCGGTCAAAGTATGATATAATCAATACAGTAAAACTGGAAAGGTGAGAATTCTATGAAAACATCAATTATCGGATATCCACGTATCGGTTCTCTCAGAGAACTGAAATTCGCAAGCGAAAAATATTTCAGAGGAGAAATTTCCGCATCGGAATTGCAGGAAACTGCAAAACAGCTTCGTCTTG
>CAJKFZ010000090.1 GCA_905199285.1 uncultured Ruminococcus sp. | reverse complement strand
AATCTCCTCCGAAACATCTATAAGTTAAGTAAAGATGTAACACAAAATATAAAATAACCCCTGAAATATAAAATTTCAGGGGTTAAAGTAATAAAAGTATATCGTATTTTGATTATTTTACTTGAATACAGCAAGAAGGAAACCTGCTGCTATAGCAGAACCTATAACTCCGGCAACATTCGGTCCCATTGCGTGCATAAGCAGGAAGTTGGACGGATTTGCTTTTTGTCCCTCTGTCTGCGAAACACGGGCGGCCATAGGAACGGCCGAAACTCCGGCAGAACCGATAAGAGGATTGATCTTTCCTCCGGAGAGTTTATACATGAGCTTTCCGACAAGAAGTCCTCCGATAGTGGAGAAGCAGAATGCTGTAAGACCAAGGAAAACGATCTTGATAGTTTCCAGTGAAAGAAAACGGCTTGCAGCAGTTGTTGCGCCTACTGAAATTCCGAGGAATACTGTTACGATATTCATAAGAGCATTCTGAACTGTATCAGAAAGTCTTTCCGTAACTCCGCATTCTCTCCAGAGATTTCCAAGCATAAGACATCCTACAAGAGGAGCTGTTGACGGAAGAAGAAGAATTACAAACATTGCAACGATGATCGGGAAAATAATTTTTTCTGTTTTGGAAACCTGACGGCTCTGTTCCATTTTAACCTTACGCTCTTTCTCTGTTGTGAGCAGTCTCATAATTGGAGGCTGGATCATCGGGATAAGCGCCATATAAGAATAAGCTGCAATGGCGATAGGTCCGAGAAGATGAGGTGCGAGCTTTGTTGTCAGGAAAATAGCGGTAGGACCGTCAGCTCCACCGATGATACCGATAGAAGCTGCTTCCTGTCCTGTAAATCCGAGGCAAACTGCTCCGAAGAAAGCAAGGAATACACCCATCTGAGCTGCTGCTCCGAGAAGAAGGCTCTTAGGATTTGATATGAGCGGACCAAAATCGGTCATAGCGCCGACGCCCATAAAGATAAGCGAAGGATAAATTCCAGCCTTAACGCCTATGTAGAGAATATCAAGAAGTCCACCCTCTCTCATTATTGCGCCGTAGCTGTGATAATCAGGATGAGACGGATCAAGGAAATTATCCCAGAGATCAAGATGATAAAGAGCATCTGTCGAGCCTGCACCGAAATATGAAAGGTTTACAAGCAGACATCCGAAAGCGATACCTACAAGTAAAAGCGGCTCAAATTTTTTCTTAATACCGAGGTAAAGAAGAACGCATGAAATTAAGATCATGAGAAGATTCTTCCAGCCTCCGTCAACGAAAAAGCTTTGAAAACCCGATTCGTTCCAAAGGGTTTTCAGGGTTTCAAGAATATCCATTATGCGCCCTCCTTATGCTATGATAACCAGCGGAGCGCCTGTATCAACTACTGAACCCTTGCTTGTAACGACCTGAGCAACTGTTCCGTCTTTAGGAGCAACTATTTCGTTTTCCATTTTCATTGCTTCAAGAATAACAAGAATTTGTCCGGCTTTAACCGTATCACCCTGAGCAACATCAACTCTGATGATATTTCCCGGCATAGGAGCGGCAACTGTTTCGCCTGCTGCAAGATTAACAGGAGCAGCCGGTGTCGGTGCAGGAGCTGCTGCTGGCGCTGCGGCAGCCGGAGCAGCAGAAACAGCGGGAGCCGGAGCAAGAGCCTCGTATTCATCAAGGAGGACAGCTTTTCCGTGTTCAACCTCAACCTCATATGTTTTGCCGTTAAGTGTAACTTTATACTTCATAATTATTTAACCTCCTTAATTGAAATAAAGTGAAGCTCATTAAGAGGCTTCTGCATTTTATCAGCGACTATAGCCATGATCATTGCGGCTTCCTTATCCGGAACATCGAAGAGTTTTACATGACCTGCTGAACCCGGAGCAACAGGAGCAGCCGGAGCTGAAGTAACCGCATTTGAAGAATCATTTGCAGCAGCTTCTGCGACTTTTTTAGCCTTTTCTTTTGCGTCTTTCGACTTAAAATATGCACCTGTGCAGTAAAGAACGATCATAAGGATCAAAAGTCCTGCAAAAACTACCGCATATCCGAAAACTGCGGTAACAGCCGCATCAGGAATGCTGAGCTTATCGCCTTTATCAGCAACTTTTTCTACAATTTCAGAAGCTGCTTCCGTTATTGCTTCAGGAGAAATAATACGATCTTCCATTATAAAGCAACCTCCTTACATTTCCTCAATGGTGTAGACTGCTTCGTTCTCCTCCTGAGCCTTGCGGTTCTTGAGGAAGCTGAGCGTCTGATCGGGATAACAGATGTAGCTCATAATATCCTCTTCACTGCGGCAAAGGTCACCGAGAGCTTCTTTAGCTAATTTGAATTCCTCGCCTGTTCTCTTCTGATCCTCGTTACGGCAGTCAACAGGCTGATCGTCACCAAGAACTTTTTTAATAAGTTCATCGCTTATTGGTGCAGGAGCAATACCGTATTCACCCTTGATATAATTTTTAACTTCCTTGGAGATATTCTTGTAGCGTTCACCGACAAGAACATTTGTAACAGCCTGATTTCCAACCATCTGTGAAAGCGGAGTAACAAGCGGAGGATAACCAAGATCCTTTCTTACCTCCGGAATTTCAGCAAGAGCAGCGTCAAATTTATCCATAGCGTGCATATCTGTGAGGTTAGCGATCATATTAGACAGCATTCCTCCTGGAACTTTATAAACAAGCGCCTGAGCATCGGTTGCAAGACTCTTTGGATTAAGCTGTCCATTGTCGATATACTTCTGCTTGACTGGCTTGAAGAAATCGTTCACCTTATTGATGATCTCCTCATCAAGACCTGTTTCAATGCCGTACTGTTTAAGAGCATAATACATTGTTTCCGTTGAAGGCTGAGATGTTCCACCGGAGAAGCAGGAAGCGGCAGTATCGATAACGTCTATTCCCGATTCAATTGCTTTTGTAATGGTCATATAAGCCATACCGGTAGTGCAGTGAGTGTGGAGAATAAGAGTCATATCGCCGATAGCGTCTTTGATTCCCTTGATAAGGTGTTCAGCCTCGTAAGGCGACATTGTTCCTGCCATATCTTTAAGACAGATGGTCTGGAAGCCCATTTTCTTCAGTTCCTTACACATTTCGATATACTTATCAACCGTATGTACCGGGCTTTGAGTATACGAAATGCATCCGGAAGCGATCGTATTCTTTGTTGCATATTTTAATGTTGCATTGAGAGCTGTCTCGATATTTCTGAAATCGTTAAGAGCGTCGAAAATACGGATAACATCAATGCCGTTCTTGATAGAAAGCTCGATAAACTTCTCTACAACATCATCGTGATAATGCTTATAACCAAGAAGATTCTGTCCTCTGAGAAGCATCTGGAGCTTTGTGTTAGGAAGATTTTTTCTCAAATTTCTAAGTCTTTCCCATGGATCTTCATTTAAATAGCGAAGACAGGAATCAAAGGTTGCTCCGCCCCAGCATTCGATCGAATAGTATCCTGCTTTGTCCATATCTGCAAGAATTCCCTCGTAATCTGCGTAAGGCAGACGTGTAGCCATCAGCGACTGATTGGCGTCACGCAAAACTGTTTCTGTCAGTTGCACTTTTTTCATGTACAAACCTCCTGAACTATATCTGAATAAAATATAAACGTGTAAATACTAAGAACAAGTCCTAAAAATTACAACATTTGATTCTATTATAACATATCTCCAAAAAAATTTCCACTATTTTTTTAAATTTTTCTGAAAATTTTTTCATCTTCCAAAAACATTATTTTACACATAAAAGAATATTATCGTGCATAATCAATTGCTCAATATGCAGTTTTAAAGCATTATTAATGAATTAAGTATGAACATATTTGTATATTGACTATTAATCGAACCGATGTTATAATATTTATAGCAATAATCAACAAATCAATTATGGAGGACTAATGAAATGAGCAAAAAAACTCTTTCCAAAAGAATTGTTTCTACAATTATAGCAGCTTCTGTATGCACTTCGGCAGGAGCTTTAAAAATACCGGATATTCCGATAATTCCAGCTGTAGTATCCGCAGCTTCTTCGCAAAACAGAATCAGAATAGATATTAACAGAAATGACGGACGTAAAGCTCTGTATTCCAAAAATGCTGAAAACTGGCATTATTCCGGAAGCGAATTTCAATCCGGAGGTTTAACCTTCAAGCTGAGCAACGGCGGCTCTGTCGGAGAAGGCGTTGATGTTATCAATAATAAAAAGCTCCAGAAATACGATGGTACAACGCCTTATATTACTGCTGACGGCGCTAAGATAAAGGACGGCGACAACGGAGGAATACTTAAACTTGAAATCTCTGGACTTTCTTCCGGCACACATTCGTTTACAGGATGGCACTGCTGTATTGATAATGTTACAAACAGCTCTCTAAAACTTACAGTTGACGGAAAAACAGTTCAAACCGGAATCAAATGTCCGACCAACGTTTCAAACAGCGACGATGCAGGTATGTCTTATGCTGAATTCAACGCTGTTTCGGGAAAAACAGTTACGATCCTCATTCAGGGTGAGGGCAACGCATCGGTAAACAATGCATGGCTCAACGGTTTTGAGATCGACGGTGCAAGTCCTTTTACGTCCATTTCCAGAATCAGTCCGTCCGATCAGTCAAAGCATCAGAATATAGAGGATGGTCTTTCATGGACAGCCGGTCAAGGAGCATCTTCACATGATGTCTACGTAGGCACAGATTACAACAGCGTTTTCAATGCAACAAAATCTTCTCCCGAATATAAGGGTACAGTTTCAAAATCGCATTTCGATCTTGACAGCAGTTATTCATCAATTCCGACATATTATTGGCGTGTTGATGAAAACGGAAGCGGCGGAACTGTAAAGGGAAGCGTTTATTCATTCCAGCTTAATCGTCTCGCTTTTCCAACTGCCGAAGGTTACGGACGCTGGGCAAGAGGAGGCAGAGGCGGCAGGATAGTTGAAGTTACCAATCTGAATGATTCAGGCGAAGGTTCGCTACGTCAGGCGCTCGAAGTTGAAAAAGGACCGAGAATCGTTGTTTTCCGTGTCGGCGGCGTCATCTCTTTAAAGAGTACGCTTTGTATCCCGGATGACGGCGGAGACGTTTATGTTGCCGGACAGACTGCTCCCGGAGACGGCATTACTCTTATAAATTACGATTTCGGAGCTATGGGTTCTGAAGATGTAGTTATCCGTAACGTTCGTGTCAGAGTCGGCGATATGAATGGCAAATCAACCGGCGGAATGGGACTTGCAAGCTGTAATAATTCCATCGTCGATCATTGTTCCATTTCATGGGCAACTGATGAGGGATTCAGTTCACGAAGCGCATCCGATATCACTTTCCAATGGAATATCATCGGCGAATCGCTTAACGAATCTGTTCACTACAATGCTAATGACAGAAACGAAAAAGAACCACATTCATTTGCTGCTTCTATTAGTGGAAATAAGGGAAGTTTCCACCATAATCTCCTAATCGACTGCACAGGACGAAACTGGTCGCTTGCCGGAGGTATGGAAAACGACGGCGTTACTTATGGAGGCGCTCTCGATATAAGAAATAACGTCGTTTACAACTGGCGTGACCGTACTACCGACGGCGGAGTAAGACGTCTCAACTTCGTAAACAACTACTATAAAGCAGGTTCGGTGAGCAATACCGGACTTCACATCGTTGCTATGGACGGAAACGAGCTTAACACATCCGATATGCAGAAAATGTATGTTTCCGGAAATGTTATGACAAAACCGGACGGTTCATACATTCTCAGATCAAGCGATAATGCATGGGATAAAGGCAAGGCAAAATCAGGCGGAAAAAATTCTACAAATACTGATGTAAGAAGCGATTCTCCTTTCTTTGAATCCTATGTAAATACCGATTCGGCAGAGGACGCTTATTCAAAAGTTATAAAATCAGCCGGCGCAAATTATCCTAAATACGATTATATAGATTCCCGTTATCTGAAGGAAGCTTCTGAGGGTTCTTATACTTATAAAGGAAGCGTTGCCGGACTTACCGGAATTATTGACAGTCAGAAGGATGCAGGAGGCTATCCTAACAGCTCTAATTTCAAAGGCGGAACAGCTCCCGTAGATACCGATAAAGACGGTATGCCTGATACTTGGGAAAAAGAACACGGTCTTGATCCGAACGACGCTTCAGACGGCTCAATCGTAAGTCTTTCCGCTGACGATTACACTAACGTTGAAATGTATCTTAATGAGCTTGCCGGAGATCCTGTTGAATATAACGGCGCTCCCGCAAGATCAGCTTTTGAGAATTTTGAAGCTGAAGATTACAGCAGCGAATCAGGCACAAAAAATGAAAATCGTGATGACGGCGGTTCTCATGTTGCATATATTGAAAACGGCGATCATATCTGCTTCAAAAACGTAGATTTTGAAACCGGAGCTAAAAGCTTTACCGCTAATTTGACCGGAAACGCAAGTGAAATAGAAATTTATACGGATAAAATTTCCGATACCCCCTCCGCTGTTATTAAATTTAACGGAAGCGGCTCGTGGAATAACTGGGAAGAGCGTTCATTCAACATTCCAACAATTTCGGGCAAACATGACATTTATCTTGTTTTCAAAGGCGGAAGCGGTTATCTTCTTAATATCGACCGATTTGTTTTCGGAAAAGATTCAGTTCCCCTTAACGGCAGACTTATTTCCGATCTTATCGTAAAGGATACCGAACGTTCATCCGATTGGAAATTGTCAGATAAAGCAGCCGCAGGTTCGCTTCTTTTCGGCGACAGAGAATTCACATTCAAAAGCTTGCCGGATGAACTTAACGGAGCTGAACAGATACTGACAGCCTGCAATTCAAAATTCTACGAAAATGACGCTGCTTCGTTTATAGCTTCCGAAGATATCACGGTTTATGTCGCTCTTGATAACCGAGTTGAAAAACTCCCCTCCTGGATGAATTCATACGAAAAAACCGATATGACAACAAGCTATAATGATGATTTTGAGTTTACTTTCTATAAAAAGAATTTTGCAAAAGGAGATAAAATAATTCTCGGAGCAAACGGTCAGTCGGCATATTGCGTAAATTATACCGTTCTTGTTACGGAAAAAGCTCCTGAAATCATAACGACAACTACTTCGACAACTACAACCACTACCTCAACAACATCTACTTCAACTACGACAACGGAAATTCCTCCTGAAACAGTGGTATGGGGCGACGCTAACTGCGACGATCAAGTAGATATGTCAGATGCGGTTCTTATCATGCAGTCAAATTCCAATCCCGATAAGTACGGCATTAATGGTTTTGATCCGACGCATATTACGAAACAGGGCTTGCTTAATGCTGATGTGTACGAGCATGGTACAAGCGGTGTTACAAACGAAGATGCGCTTATGATTCAGAAATATCGTCTGAATCTTGTAGAATCTCTCAATCCTGAAAAACAAAAGTAAAATCAAACATATGAAAACAGAGCTGATGATTTTATACATCAGCTCTGTTTTATTGAAGAAATATATTCTCTTATAGCTTTTTGTGAAGCCCGATAACGTTCATGAAATTCTGACGCTGAAATCCTCATTGCTCCGTTTCCAAGAATTATCATCTGCTCGATTCCATCCGAAGTTGCAACTCTTACACGATGATTTTTAGATAGTTCATGAGAAACTCTTTCTATATAAGTATCAGCCGTTTCGGATTCTTTTGTGTAAACTATATTTATGTTCAGGTATTTTTCAATTTCACGAAATTTCCCCTTAACTTTATAAGCGTCGAAAACAAGTATCAGCTCGCATCCTGCAAATCCCTGATAATTGCACATCATATTGATAAGCTCTCCACGGGCAGCATCAAGATTTTCTTCGGCGATTTTTTTCAGCTCGTCCCATGCAAAAATAATGTTATATCCGTCAACAAGAAGATAATCCGGGCCGCTGTATTGAGGAAGCTTGACCTGCTTATTATCAACGATTGCAGCTTTGCTTTTTTTGAACGCTCTTCTTGGATCAGTTTTTATCTTGCCATAAGTCCGCTCGAATATCTCCATAAGCTCTTTGTCGGAAACTGCGTATTCAACGTATTTTCTGGCTTTATTATGCTCGGATTCCTCATCGTCACTATTTTTTTCAATACATGACGGAATATGCATATGTTCTTCTGTTTCATTCCATTTCACGATATATCCTGCTCCGTGTGAGCAAAAAATGGAATCGGCGCTGTTTTCAATATCGCTGTCGCAGTCATAGTCTATGCTTTCTATTATTTTATCGGCGTTATGGCATTCACGATATCCACTGACAGTACAGCTCAGTCTTCCACTGCCTCTTGTGTAGCTGATTATTTCCGATTGATAACCGTTCAGCTCTGAAACAGGAGCACATCCGGTTATTAGAGAAGTGTCTCCAAGTGATTCCGGAGCATTAAATTCTGCCGACATATGCTGCAAATCTGAAATAGCTCGTCCGACGCATTCTGACGGAACTTCCAGTTCGTAGTCATAATAAGGCTCTAAAAGAACGCTTTCAGCTTTTCTTAGTCCCTGACGAACTGCTCTGTAAGTAGCCTGTCTGAAATCTCCGCCCTCAGTATGCTTTATATGAGCTTTTCCTGCGGCAAGAGTTATTTTCATATCCGTAATTGATGACCCTGTAAGAACTCCTTTATGTTCTCTTTCCTCAAGATGAGTCAAAATAAGTCTCTGCCAGTTTCGGTCGAGCATATCCTCTGAACATGATGATGAAAACTGGAGTCCTTTTCCACGTTCAAGCGGTTCAAGGAGCAGATGGACTTCTGCATAATGGCGAAGCGGTTCATAATGTCCAACTCCCTCCACTTTATTACGGATAGTTTCTCTATAGGCGACCGCACCGTCTGTGAATTGAACCTTGTATCCGAATCGCTGTTCTGTTATCTGTGTAATCACCTCAAGCTGAACTGCTCCCATAAGCTGAATATGTATTTCATGAAGTTCTTCATTCCAAACAATATGAAGCTGAGGATCTTCATCTTCAAGCTTTCGCATATCTTTAAGAGCATCGTATGCGTTCACATTTTCCGGAAGCAAAAGTTTATATGTCATAACAGGCTCTAAATAGGTTCTTTCGCAGTTCTTTACATAACCTATCCCCTGTCCGGCATAAGTAAACTGCAATCCGGTAACGGCGCAGATATCGCCCGCCTCAGCGATTTCCGCATTTCGGAATTTATCGCCGGAATAAAATCTTACCGAGCTTATTTTTCCGGAAACATCTTCGTTGTCAGAATTTTTGTAATTTATTTCTTCACGCATTCTTAACTCGCCGCCAGTTATTTTCATATGAGTAAGACGACTTCCCTTTGCATCGTAAGAAACTTTATACACCATTGCTCCGAACGCCTTATCTCTTAATGGTTCAGCAGTAAAACGATCGAGTGCTTTCATAAATTCGTCCACACCGTCCATTTTTAATGCTGAGCCGAAAAAGCATGGAAAAAGCTGTCTATCCGAAATTGCAGCAATTAGATCGTCACCATTTATTCCGGTCTCGCTGAGATATTTCTCCATAAGCTCTTCACTGCACGCTGCCGAATTTTCGTAAATAAGTTCATCGCTGTCGGAAAAATCAACGCAGGATAAAGATAATCTTTTCTGAAGATCTGAAAGAACCGCACTTTGTTCTGCTCCGATCAGATCCATTTTATTCACAAAAATAAAAACAGGGATCTCGTATCTTTGAAGAAGCTTCCAAAGGGTAAGCGTATGACTCTGAACTCCGTCTGTTCCGCTGATAACAAGAACTGCATAATCAAGAACACGCATAGTTCTTTCAGTTTCAGCGGAAAAATCAATATGCCCCGGAGTATCAAGCAGAAAAAAATTAGTATCGCCACTTGAAAATTCAGCTTGATGTGCAAATATAGTAATTCCACGGTCACGTTCGATCGTATCAGTATCAAGCGCAGAATTTCCGTTATCTACTCTTCCGAACCGACGAATTTTTCCGCTTTTATAAAGCATGGCTTCCGCAAGAGTTGTTTTTCCGGAATCGACATGAGCAGTAATTCCAATTGTAATCTTTTTCATAGAAAAATAGCTCCAATAATTATTTGTTAAAAAAAGCACAAATCAAATTTCATTTGACTGCTTCGGTATGAAATCTTCCTCATGTCGGCAGCAACATCAAAAACGATGGCAGCCTGTTGTCTAT
>CAJKFZ010000089.1 GCA_905199285.1 uncultured Ruminococcus sp. | reverse complement strand
GAAAAAATTTGTTTTTGCGCTGATATGCTTGACTTTTTTATGAAAATATAGTACAATATTAACAATTGTCATAGAGACAGAATTTATCATGAGTCTTTGTAAAAAGATTCAATTTTTAGGAGGCATGACCGTGAAAAAGACCGGCAAATTAACTTTCTTCATTGTCGTTGCTTTAATTGCGCTGTTTTCTCTTTCAGCTATCGTTGGTCTGGATTACAGATACGGCGATAATACCAAAACGATGATCAAGGGTATCGACGATATCCGTCTTGGTATAGATATCAAGGGCGGTGTTGACGCAACCTTTGCTCCGGCAGGAGATTTTGACGCTTCTGATGATCAGCTCGATGCTGCTACGGAAGTTATCAAAACAAGACTTTCCTCTCTTGGTATTACTGACAGCGAGGTTTACAGTGACAGCAAAAGCGACAGAATTATCGTGCGCTTTCCTTGGCAGGCAGGCGAAACGAATTTCGATCCTGAATCGGCTGTAAGAGAGCTTGGCGAAATGGCAGAGCTTACTTTCCGTATGGGAACTGAATCAACTACCGACGCAACAGGTAAAAGCGCTTATACAGGAGAGATCGTTCTTCAGGGCGCAGATGTTGAATCGGCTTCTGTTAGGAGTCATCAGAATGAGCAGACAATGGAACAGGAGATCGTTGTTGCTCTTGATCTGAAAGATACCGGAGTTCAGAAGTTTGCAGACGCTACTCAGCAGGCAATGAATGCCAACGTTCCGATTGCTATTTGGATGGACGACGAGCAGATCTCAGCTCCTTCCGTAAACACTGTTATCACAGACGGAAGCGCTGTTATTACAGGTAATTTTACTTACGAAACAGCAAAGAAGCTTGCCGACCAGATCAACGGCGGTGCGCTTCCATTCAAAATGGAAACAAAGAGCACAAATACAATTTCTCCGACAATGGGCGAAGGCTCTCTTGATGCAATTATGCTCGCAGCAGCTATCGCATTCGCATTTATTGCGATTTATATGATAGTCCTCTACAGACTTCCCGGAGTTGTTGCCGTTATCGCCCTTATTGGACAGATCACCGGAAGTATCGCTTTCGTAACAGGCTGGTTCGGATTTATGAACGGTTCAACTCTTACTATCCCCGGTATCGCAGGTATCATCCTTGCCGTTGGTATGGGAGTTGACGCTAATATCATCACGGGCGAAAGAATCAAGGAAGAGCTCAGAACAGGCAAATCCCTTGACGCTTCTATCAAGCTTGCTTATAAGAGAGCATTCTCCGCTATTCTCGACGGAAACCTTACAAACGTTATTATCGCCGTTATCCTTATGGGTGCATTCGGCGTTCCTTCGAGCTTCTTCTCGAAGATACTCAATAAAACCATTTTCTTTGCATTCGGAGCAACGGCAGAAGGCTTTGTTTATTCCTTCGGCTTCACACTCCTCGCCGGAGTTATCCTTAACTTCGTAATGGGAGTATTCGCTGCAAGACTTATGGTGACTTCACTTTCTAAGTTCAATTGCTTCAAGAACAGAAAGCTTTACGGAGGTGACGTTAAATGAGTAAGAAAACAAAAAATACTGCTCCGGCAATTATGCCCGAAAAGGTTTATAACTTCTGTTCAAAGAAGAAAATGATACTCGGAATCGTCATAGGAGTTCTGGTTGCTCTGATTCTTGGAATCGTTATCCGCAAGGTGAACTTCGCTATCGAGTTCAAGGGCGGAACTATGCTCACTTACACTTACAGCGGAGATGTTGACACAGCCGCAGCGGAAAGCGTTGTAAAAGAGCTTGTAAGCGTTCCGGTAAATGTAAGAACCGGTGAAAGCATCAGCACAGGCGATAAACAGCTTTCAATTTCGTTCACTTCCGACGATGGATTCTCCGCAGACAAGCAGGCAGAGCTTTCTGATAAGCTTCAGGAGAAATTCCCTGATAACGAGATAAAAATATTCGATTCCAACGACGTAAGTCCTTCTTCAGGAAGAGAATTTCTTATCAAGTGTCTTGTTGCTGTTGTTTTTGCAGCGATCGTAGTTATCATTTACATTGCGATTCGTTTCAGAAAAATGGGCGGATGGTCTGCCGGAGTCTGCTCGGTATTCGCACTTTGCCACGATCTTCTCGTTGCTATCGCAGCCTGCATACTCTTCGGATTCGAGATTAACTCAAACATTGTTGCAGTTCTTCTTACGATTTTGGGTTATTCGATCAATAACACTATCGTTATTTACGATAGAATCAGAGAAAACCGCAAGCTTTTCCCGAAGGCAACTCTTAACGAGCTTATTAATGTAAGCTGTACGCAGTCTCTTACACGTTCTATAAGAACTTCTATTACAACTATAAGCACTATGCTTATCATCACTATCGTTGTTCTTGTGACCGGTTATCATTCACTGCTCAGCTTCTCTGTACCGCTTATGTTCGGTCTTATCTCCGGTACTTATTCATCAATCTTTGTTGCTCCGGTAACATGGTCATGGTGGAAAGGCAGAGAGAACGCAAAGAAAAATAAGTAAAAAATAAAGCTGCTGCACTGATATGGTGCGGCAGTTTTTTTTGCTGCGATTGTTTTATTTTCCATTATATAATGAGATGTTGTCCTCTTTAATTCCTGCTAAGGATTTGATGAGCTATGGTGCTTCGTTCTAATAAATAAAAATACCCTTTAAGGGACACTTCACATAAGGAAGTGTCTCTTGTGATATTATAGAAAATTTGTAAAGATGGTTGGATATGATGAATTGTGAGAATATTCAAAAAGCAAACAAGCAGAGGGGGCAATCCTTGCCTCCTCTGCATAAACAGTAGAAAAAATTACCATTCCGTGTTATAATACTAATGATTTCTTTGGGGGAATCTATACTGAAGGAGAATATATAATGGTTAGTAGATACATAGACGAAGTTGTTAGAAGAAAATTATATGCAGAATCAATAGGACGGTGTATGAATCCAAGTTGTCAGCGAGAGTTATTTTGTAAAAATGGTGACATAATTGAAAAAGCTCATATTGTTCCTTATTGTGAAACAGTCGATAACTCATTTGAAAACTTAGTTTTGCTTTGTCCAAATTGTCATACAGAGTTTGATAAAAACCATGCTTTTACACCAGAAGAAGTTTTGGGATGGAAAGAGACCAGAAGAAAAGAACTAGAAAGATTTTTTGGCAAAAAGCTCGGGACATTTGAGGATTTAAAAAAGGAGGTTGCCCCTCTACTTCAGGAAAACAAAACTATTTATGAAAGATATTATTTGAATGACAATAAAGCCTTGTGGGATAAGTTTGAAGGCAAAGTATTGGTGAATAATAGAAAACTGAAGGCGCTATTTTTAGCAAATGCTGATTTAATTCAACGACATCGAGAGAAATCTTACTCGAATCTGGCATATATTCAATCCTTTATAGCACATATTGACGAATTTGAAGCAACTCGTGCAGAAAAAGAAAAAAACAGAGAAATTCTTTTTCCATCAGAAATAAATTCAATGTTTGGAATTACTCCTGTCGAAGATTTCATTCTTCCCTCCACTGAGTCGTTGGAACTCTTAATTGAAAATCTAAAGACACAAGGTAAATATGAAGCCACAGTTATTGGCATTGACCATCCATATATTCAGATGAATGAGGGAGGACAATCAGTCCGAGTTTTTTTGATGATACACCCAGATTGAGACAGTTGTATTATGATTATGACTGTTTTATGGGGGCAAAAGTTCGCTTGAAAAGTTTGAATTATGCTTTGAAGTATATCCGTTCAAGAAATGTTAGTTTTAATTTTTTGTCTGATAGCAATTTAAGAGAAATTACTATACAAAACACAAAGCTGATTTTTGTTTATGAATATTGCTTGAGCCAATCAGAATTAATGCGTCTCGCTCCAGAGAAAAACAGCATTGTTGTCAACTTACATAACTGGAACGGAGAAAGCTGCATATCCAGCCAAGCATATATGTTGGCAAAGCAGATGAATGTTCAGCTGTTAACTATGGGTGCTTTTTATGGATATATTAATGAAATCAAGTAGATTGAATAATGATATTATTGAACGAGTAAGAAAACATATAACGCTGTTCGATTCTTTCAAGCATGTATTCTTATTCGGCTCTGCATTAGAGCTAAATACAATTAATAATGACATTGATATATTAATCATCTACACAGAATACTCAAGCAAATTCGGCAATGATTTAATACTATTTACAAATGAATTAGAAAAGGAACTCGGTATGTTAGTTGATATAACATCCTTAAGCGTTGAAGAAGAGAAAGAAACCAAATTTTTAGATAGGATTAAGTCCCATTGTTTGAAATTAAAATAAAGATACTAATCAAGAGTCTGCTGAATAGCTTTCAATACATGAAAACTACTTATTTTTATCAATTTTATGGATGAATTTACTTTATGTGTTGAAAGCACGTTATGTCTTACCAAGCACTGAATTTGGCTATCCAAATTCGCTTGTTAGGGGCTTTTGCCCCTAATCCCCCATTTCAATAATCAGCACACGAATTATTCACAAATGTTTGATTGATGCAATCTATCCAAATGATTATAATATATATCGGGATATGAATTGCAGTAATGTCAAATCTATTTTGTCTAAGTGTATCCATATCTTCAAATATACAAAGCTTAAAGCTGAATGAAAAAATGAGAACTAATCAAAAACTAATAAACACCTGCTATAATTTAGCGTGGAGGTCTGCATATGGATAAGAAAATATTGATAATTGAGGACGAGGTGGCAATACAGAAAATATTATCTGAGCCACTTACCTTTGCAGGATATGAAGTTACTGCTGTTTCGGACGGACTGGAGGGTATCAACGCATTTCACGGACAAAGTTTTGACCTTATTTTGTTGGATATAATGCTGCCAAAGATTGACGGATATACTGTGTGTGAAATGATACGGCAAGAATCGCAAATCCCGATTATTCTTTTAACCGCCCTTGATACAGAGGACGCTCAAATAAAAGGTTTTGACAAATTGGCTGATGATTAAATCACAAAACCATTTTCTATAAAACTTGTTCTAAAGCGTGTGGAAGCTCTCTTACGGAGAACATCATCGAATGATACAATGTCCGGCACGATTCATTATAAGAAAATCACTTTGAGTGAAACAGAATGCAAGGTTATTGTTTCTGGAAATGAGGTAGCACTTACTCACTTGGAGTTTGAAATTCTCTTGCTGTTTCTAAAAAATAAAGGGCGTGTGTTCACAAGGGACGATCTTCTCAATCTTGTTTGGGGATATGATTTCGTGGGAGATGAAAAAAGCGTGAACTTTCATATTATGAATTTACGAAAAAAGCTGAATGTTAATTATATTGAAACGATCAGAGGGGTGGGATATAGAATTGCGAAAGAAAATTAAAAACAGTTTAAGTGTAAAAGTGTTTTTATGGGTGTTTTCTGCCCTTACCATTTGCAGTATGCTGATTTATGGAATTGTACTGACTGTCCTGCCGAAACAATATCAGGTTATATCAGATGAGCAACTGGACGCAAATACCGAAGTCCTTGTTTCAAAATTGCAGGATATGCGTTATGAGGATGCGGTTAATGAAATCTATAATTTCTGTATTCAAAATAATTCTACTGCGATACTCAGCGACGATAACGGGGCTTTGAGCTTTGGCGAAATAAAGACAGATGAATTGACAGTCACAACATCAAGCATTGCGATTACTGTTATATTTTCGGATAGTGAAACAGAATACGCACTTGTGGTATCTTCTCTATCGAAAACGGCTGATATAATATTGAGCCTTATGCTGCGCTTTTTACCTGTTGTCTTTGCAATTATTCTGTTGCTGTCATCGTTAAGTGCCTTTATTTGCAGCAAAGTCATTGTTTCACCTATTGCTAAAATCAGTCAGATTTCTAAGCGAATGACATCACTTGATATGACTTGGAAATGTGATGTTGAAACGGGTGATGAGATCGGTGTGCTTGCTTCCAGCCTGAATACGATGGCAAGCCGATTACAGTCTACAATGGAAGAATTAACAAATGCAAACAGTCAGCTAACCGATGATGTAGAAAAATTCAAAGCGTTAGAAGAACAACGCAAAAACTTTTTTGCGGCGGTATCTCACGAACTGAAAACACCACTGACTATCTTAAAAGGACAAATTGAAAATATGATTTTGGGATATGGGGATTACCAAAATCACGAAAAATATCTGCCCGAAGCACTGAAAGCTACGGAAGATATTGAATATCTTGTCAAGGAAATCATAAGCATATCCAAAATGGAAAGTATGGACTTGCAAGATACCTTGCAGGGGATTTCTCTGCTCACCTCTATAAATGAAACAATAGAAACCCTTTTTCCACTTGCAAAAGATAAGAACATTCAAATACATCAAAAAATCAGCACCGATATGGTTCTGTCTGTAAATCCAAACCTTTGGAATAAAGCCCTGTCTAATATAATCGGGAACGCTGTTCGCCATTCTCCCTGCGGCGAAAATGTTTTTATCTCTATGCAATCCTGTGAAAACGGAAATGCTCTTATTGTTGAAAATACTGGTGCGTCTATTCCAACGGATGATCTGCCCCATATGTTCACTTCTTTTTATCGGACAGAAGTAAAGCTACCGGCGGCAGCGGTCTGGGACTATACATTGTCAAAACAATTCTTGACCTGCACGGTATGACCTATTGCATAAAGAACACAGAACAGGGCGTAGCCTTTTTCCTTTATCTAAATTGATAATGGCTTCGAGTTACAAAAAGCTGTCAGCAATTCGCTGTCAGCTTTTTTGCAATCAAATCAAAGACTTATGAAAAGCAAACCAAAAACTAACCAAAGGACAGTATGATAGATTGCAGAAAGGAGCTGAATCACTTAGATGAATTTTACACACAGAACTATGCTTTATATATCACGCAAAAAAGGAAAAACAGTAAGCCTGTTTTTGGTGGTATTCGTAGTAGCGGTTTTTCTGATTTCATGTTTTGGTGTTTTGAATGCGTCAGAAAGTTTGTCAAGAGATATTCGCACTTCTCTCGGAGCGGCTTTCTATATAAGAGCAAATACCAAAGTGTCGATGACCGAAAACGGTGAAACAGAAGTCAAGGAAAATAATATCCACATCACGGGGCGAGAAATTGATGAGGTTATGCAGACAGGCGAAATCAAATACTATAATCCCATCAATTACGGTTTTGCAAAAAGCAATGGAATAGAGTTTATTCCCGGTGATAAACATACCGAGGAAAACAATATGGGAAAAGTGACGGCACTTCGCTTTTCTGCACTTGCTCCAAGTTTCGCAGAAGAAACAGTCGTTTTGACAGAAGGCAAACATATTAATGACGCAGACAAAGGAAAAATCCTTATCAGCGAACAGTTGGCAGAAAAAAATCATCTGTCGGTTGGGGACACGCTAACGCTGACCCATGCCAAGCTCGGTGAAGCTGACGGTGCGTACATTGACGAAATACCTGTCAAAACCGCTTATGCTCAAGTACAAGTATCAGGAATATATAAGTTGAATGCCCCGGCAACCTCTCTTAAACCAACGGCGGGCGTCACTGAAAACGAGATATATGCAAGCCTTGATGTCTTGAACGAGCTGCACGAGAGCGAAACAGGAGTTTACACAGGAGAAGTCGACTTTTATATTACTGACCCTGCTAAACTCAACGATATTACCCACAATGTTCAGCTATTGCAATCTATTGATTGGACGACACACTTTATCCGTACCAATGACTTTCAATATTCCAAAATAGCCGATCAGCTATCTTCACTCGGAGATTTGGTGAAAATATTACTTGTCCTTGTATCAGTTGTCAGTACAGCGTTTTTGACCTTGCTATTAACAATGCGTATGCGCAGCCGAATGCAGGAAGCAGGCATTTTGCTTGCGGCAGGAGTTTCAAAAGGGCAGATTATAGCGGGTTTCCTATTTGAAGTATTGTCGGTTACGATCATTGCACTGATTTTATCCTATGTTGCATCCTTGTGTGTTACAGGATTTTTAGGTCACAGCCTATTTGGTGAGTTGCAACTTAATCTGTTAAATGAGGAAACGTTGTCCGCAGGAATAAATAGTGGCAGTCAAATTGATAACTATCTAAGGTTAAATGCCATAGAAACATTGTTCATTTACCTATGCCAAATTATCATAATAACGGCTTCTACCTTTGTATCGTCCATTATGATTATGCGGCTGAAACCAAAAGAAATACTATCAAAAATGAGTTAGGAGGACATTTAAATGAGCTTTATAAAAAGAGCAGGTCTGTACTGTTTAAGGCAACGGTTTAAGACGGTTATATTGTTTTTGGTGCTGACGCTTATAGCGACTTTCATGCTTACAGGCATTGCTGTTCGTGACGCAGCTAAGGGCGCGACAGCAGATGTTCAAACTGCTATCGGCTGAAAAATTATGCTTGATATTGACATGGACGAGCATATGGGAGGCAGTCAGCAAAGCCAATGGGGAACGACTTATACTTATAATGGAGACTTTATTACTGATGATATTGTAGACGCTATTAAGAAGGTTGATGGTGTCGTAGATTACAATGCCGAGGAATCAGAAGGTTATTTTGGTGCAGGAGTTAATTTCAAATATCTGCCTGCCGCCTTGGGGGGTGCGAGATATACTGCAACATTGTCATCTGAAAAATGCAAGGCGTTCCAGAGCGGCAAATACAAATTGGTAAAGGGCAGACATATTACGACCGATTGTGATCCTTACCCTGCTTCTGACAATATGGATTAGAGGACGCAAGAAGGAAATCGGGATTTTACTTTCTGTTGGCAAAAGCAAGGCAAATATTATTTTACAAATCTTTACGGAAACTTTTGTTGTGGCTGTTGTTGCGTTCGCAGCGTCTATCCCGTTCAGCTTTTTTGTAGCGGAAAAAGCAGGAGGGTTTTTAGTTTCCAGAGCTTGGGCGGGAACAGCCAATCTCAATGTGCAGATTGACGCAGCCTACCTGTTGCCATTGTATATAATTGGCACTTTACTGATTGCGATAGCGGTTATCGCTTCATCGTGGACGGTTGTTCGCTTAAAACCGAAAGATATTCTTACGAAAATGAGTTAAGGAGGACGCTTATATGAGTATCGTTAAAACCTGTAATGTTAAATATTCCTATGATGGGAACAGAACTGTTCTCAAAAATATAAATACCGATTTTGAGGTAGGGAAAATTTATGCAATCCTCGGTCCGAGTGGGTGCGGAAAAACAACTTTGCTTTCCCTGCTTGGAGGTTTGGATAGTCCGTCCGACGGGCAAGTGCTGTTTCAAGGAGAAGATATTGAGAAAAAAGGGCTTGCGTATCATCGCAAAAACAATGTTGCTTTCATTTTTCAAAGTTACAATTTGATCGATTATATGACGCCTGCCGAGAATGTGGCTCTGACTTCTAAACTGCCGCCGCTGCCTATCTTGGAGCGTTTGGGACTTACCAAGGAGGAAGCGAAACTAAATGTTCTGAAGCTCTCCGGCGGACAGCAGCAACGGGTAGCAATCGCCCGTGCATTGGCTTCTGACGCAAGCGTTATCCTTGCTGACGAACCGACAGGAAATCTTGATGAAGATACTGCGGTTGAAATTACAAATATTCTGAAAGAATGCGCCCATAAAATGAACAAGTGTGTCATAATCGTAACGCACTCGAACGAGCTTGCAAAACAGGCTGATGTAATTTTGAAACTGCAAAAGGGTGAATTGCAAATTTCAGATACTCCCGATTCAAATACAGGAAAAGCTAAATGATACATTTATCACATATTATCAAAGGCAAAAAATGTACCTGAATTTTCGCAAAAAGAAGTTGAAAGGTGTGTAAACATCACGAGGAAAGTAACGAGTTGTAGGGAGGTATCAATTTGAAAACGACGGATTGAATGGGTGTGCTGCCCGATTTGCGGTAGCAAAATCCGTATCAAAATACGGAATGATACTGAATTGATAAACTTTCTCCTATACTGTCCGAAATGTAAACACGAAACATTGATAAATGCGAAAGATTGGCAAATAACAGTCATCAAAGAGCCAGATCCATAAGACGCAGAGCCGATGAACAAGTGAGAAATCACGGTTTTTAGGATCTGTTATTATATAACCATAGGCAGGATAAGTCCATCAAATAAAAAAACGATGTTCGAGTGGGCTATTTTGTCATGCTCTGACCACCCTCCG